>NZ_JAFMOS010000425.1 GCF_019049755.1 Rahnella perminowiae | reverse complement strand
ATCTTTGATCAGGCCCGGGCCTTTAAAGATAAAGCCGGAATAGATTTGAATTAAGGAAGCGCCTGCCGCCATTTTTTCACGCGCCGCAGTTAATGAATCAATACCGCCAACACCAATAACAGGCAGGCGTCCTTGTAATTCATTAGAGAGCATGCGGATGATTTCTGTACTGCGAAGTTGTACCGGGCGCCCGCTCAGGCCACCGACCTGGTCACAATGATTCAGCCCCTGAATGAGTTTACGATCGAGTGTGGTATTCGTCGCAATGACGCCATCCATATTATGACGGACTAAACTGTCAGCTATTTGGATCAGTTCTTCCTCAGAAAGATCCGGCGCGATCTTTACGGCAACAGGCACATATTTTTGGTGGCGTTGCTGTAGCTCAAGCTGTTTATTCTTAATCGCTGCCAGCAAATCATCCAGCGCTTCACCGTATTGCAGTGAGCGTAATCCGGGGGTGTTAGGTGATGAAATATTCACCGCAATATAACCTGCGTACGGATATACCTTTTCCATACAGGTCAGATAATCCTCTTTACCCTGCTCGACCGGTGTATCTTTATTCTTGCCAATATTAATCCCCAGGACGCCGCCAAAGTGTGATTTTTTGACGTTATTCACCAGATTATCCACGCCATGATTATTGAAACCCATGCGATTAATCAGGCCTTCAGCTTCAACAATACGGAATAAACGTGGCTTATCATTTCCGGCCTGCGCACGCGGAGTCACGGTACCGACTTCAATAAATCCAAAGCCCATTGCCCCGAGCGCGTCAATACATTCGCCGTCTTTATCCAGGCCAGCAGCCAGCCCCAGAGGGTTCTTAAAGGATAATCCCATGCAGGTCACGGGCCTGGCCGGCACTGACTGGCGGATTAAAAATTCAAAGGGGGTGCCGGAAATACGGCTCAGCTGACGAAAGGTTAACTCGTGGGCTCGCTCTGGATCGAGCTGAAACAGTGCTTTCCTGACAAGAGGATAATACATGGAGACTCCTGGATTCCCGGTGGCTAGACGGGGCGGTATTATTGACTAAGCGCCGGACAATTGGAAATGATAACCGGCATATTGGCTAAATAATTGCTCCGTTAAGCAAACGATTACTTTTTAGTTACCTTTACTTCACTTTTCTTCTCTTTCCCGCCATCGCTGCGCTGCGCACTTAACACGCACTTTATCTGATTTAAAACTTTCTATAGCCAAAATTGAGATTTCCGCTCCGCCGCCTCTGCCTGCTAGGTTTACCTCACTTCGTTAATAAAAATGATAGTTCTATAACAGATTGTTATAAGGAATAAGCAAATGCGTGTAGTCACCCTGGCAGGTAGCCCGCGACAACCCTCCCGCTCCTCTTCGCTGCTGGCGCTCAGCCACCAGTGGCTGGCAAGTCGTGGTGTTGAAGTCTTCACCTATAATATTCAGGATTTCTCAGCTGACGATCTGCTGTTCGCTAATTTTGGCAGCCCGCAGCTGAAGCAGTTGAATGCGGAACTGGCACAAGCAGATGGCCTGATCGTCGCCACACCGGTATATAAAGCTTCTTTTTCCGGAGCACTGAAAACTCTGCTCGATTTACTGCCTGAACGCGCACTTGATCATAAGGTAGTGCTGCCGCTGGCCACCGCCGGATCCATCGGCCATATGCTGGCCGTCGATTACGCATTGAAACCGGTTCTTGCCTCGCTGAAAGCACAGGAAGTTTTGCAGGGCGTTTTCGCCGATGACAGCCTGATTACTGACTATCAGACATTCCCCGCCACGCTGGCCCCCGCACTGGAAGAGCGTCTGATTGAATCTCTGGAAAATTTCTATCTGGCGCTGAGCCGCCGGCGTCCGCAGCAACCCTCTGTTGCATCACTTTCTGCGCAAGCCCTGCGTGTCTGAGTTAAAAAGGACTTAATCATGCCTGCTTCTGTCTCTTTATTACGCCGCTTCCCTGTTGTGATCAGCCTGCTGGCCAGCCTTTTGCTCAGCGGTACCGCCACGGCTCAGGAAAAGGATCCGGCGCAATTGCGTATTGCCTACCAGAAAGGATCTGTCGGACTGGTGCTGGCGAAATCTCATCAGTTGCTGGAAAAACGTTTCCCGGACACCAAAATCAGCTGGGTAGAATTTCCTGCCGGCCCCCAAATCCTTGAAGCCCTGAACGTCGGGAGTATTGATCTGGGCGGTACCGGTGATTTGCCGCCGTTGTTCGCGCAGGCCGCGGGCGCGGATTTGCTGTATATCGGCTCTGAACCGCCGAAACCGAAAGCGGAAGTCATTCTGGTCGACAGCAACAGCCCGATCAAAACCGTGGCAGATCTTAAAGGCCATAAAGTCGCTTTCCAGAAAGGTTCCAGCTCTCACAACCTTTTGCTGCGCGCCCTGCAACAGGCAGGCCTGAAATTCAGCGATATCCAGCCGGTGTATCTGACGCCTGCTGATGCGCGCGCCGCCTTCCAGCAACATGACGTGGATGCCTGGGCCATCTGGGATCCGTACTATTCGGCTGCCCTTGTTGAGGGTGATGTCCGTGTTCTGACCGACGGCTCGACACTGCATCAGACCGGCTCCTTCTATCTCGCACCGAAAAAATATACCGAAGCCAATCCTCAGTTTATCAGCCAGGTTCTGGAGGTGTTGACGCAGGCGAATGCGCTGACCAAAACCGACCGTGAGCAAAGTATCAAACTGCTTTCCCTGTCAATGGGACTGCCGGAAAAGGTAGTGGCGTCCTATTTGGATCATCTGCCGGATATGCCTATCACGCCGGTCAGCAACGAAACAGAGAAACGCCAGCAACAAACCGCCGATTTGTTCTATCAGAACCACATTTTACCTAAGCCGGTTGAGATTAAAGATCGCATCTGGAAACCGGCCGTACAAGCTAACTGAATAGCTATTTAGCCGCCGCTGAGCGGTAACGAATCGCAAACTTTGAGAGGAACATAAAGATGAGTCTGAACGTATTCTGGTTTTTACCTACCCATGGCGATGGCCGCTATTTAGGCACTGAAGAAGGAGCCCGCGTCGTCGACCACGGTTATCTTCAACAGATCGCGCAAGCGGCTGATCGCTTAGGTTTCGGCGGTGTGCTGCTACCGACCGGCCGTTCATGCGAAGATTCATGGCTGGTAGCCGCCTCGCTGATCTCCGTCACGCAGCGGCTGAAATTTCTGGTCGCACTGCGCCCGGGCATTATTTCCCCTACCCTGGCAGCCCGTCAGGCCGCGACGCTCGACCGGCTTTCAGGGGGACGCGCCCTGTTTAATCTGGTGACGGGTGGTGATCCGGCTGAACTGGCCGCAGAAGGTTTACACCTCAACCATAAGGAACGTTATGAAGCGTCAGCGGAATTTACCCGTATCTGGCGTCGTGTTCTGGAAGGCGAAACCGTCGATTACGAAGGCAAACACATTCAGGTAAAGGGCGCGAGTCTGATGCATCCACCGGTCCAATACCCTCGTCCGCCACTGTATTTCGGCGGGTCTTCTGACGAAGCGCAGGATCTTGCTGCCGAGCAGGTTGAACTGTATCTGACCTGGGGCGAGCCTCCGGCGCTGGTGAAAGAAAAAATTGAGCAGGTCCGCGCCAAAGCGGCTGCAAAAGGCCGCACCGTGCGTTTCGGTATTCGACTGCACGTAATTGTACGTGAAACTACCGAAGAAGCCTGGCGTGCTGCCGACAAACTGATCGCCAACGTGGATGACGAAACTATTCAACGCGCCCAGGCAGCTTTCGCTAAAACCGATTCCGTCGGCCAGCACCGGATGGCAGCATTGCACGGCGGCGACCGCAACAAACTGGAAATCAGCCCGAATCTCTGGGCCGGCATCGGTCTGGTCCGTACCGGAGCAGGAACGGCGCTGGTAGGTGATGGGCCGACAGTCGCCGCACGTATGCAGGAATATGCAGATCTGGGTATCGATACCTTTATTTTCTCCGGTTATCCGCATCTGGAAGAAGCGTATCGCGTCAGTGAATTGCTTTTCCCGCATCTGGATCTGGCAAAACCTGAAGACGACAGTACCGTGAAGAAAGCCATCTTGCCGCGTGGCGAACTGGTTGCTCATGACTTTGCGACCAAGCGCACTGCCAGCCAGCACTGAGGAGAGCAGAAATGACAACGACACAACGCTGGCTGAACCGTGCAGCGCCGTGGGTGGTGCCGGTGGTTTTGATCGGTGGCTGGCAGCTGGCTGTCGAAGCAGGCTGGTTATCCAACCGCATTCTGCCCGCACCGAGCGCAGTGGTGGAAGCTTTCTGGACGCTGGCCAAAAGCGGTGACCTTTGGCAGAACCTGAAAATCAGTACCTTTCGCGCACTGACTGGTTTCGCCATCGGTGGCAGCCTCGGGTTGCTGCTCGGCTTTATTACCGGGCTTTCCCGCTGGGGTGAGCGCCTGCTCGACAGCTCTTTGCAAATGCTGCGAAACATTCCACATCTGGCGCTGATCCCGTTGGTGATCCTATGGTTCGGCATTGACGAGTCCGCGAAGATTTTCCTGGTGGCGCTGGGGACGCTGTTCCCGATTTATCTCAATACCTACCACGGCATCCGCAATATTGACCGTGGTCTGCTTGAGATGTCGCGCAGCTACGGGCTTTCCGGTTTTCCATTGTTTATTCAGGTGGTATTACCGGGCGCGTTACCGTCAATTATGGTTGGCGTACGATTTGCGCTGGGGTTTATGTGGCTGACGCTGATTGTGGCTGAAACCATTTCCGCGAACTCCGGGATTGGTTATCTGGCGATGAATGCCCGCGAGTTTTTACAAACTGACGTCGTGGTTGTCGCCATCGTGCTTTACGCCATTCTTGGCAAACTGGCCGATGTCCTTGCCCGCCTGCTGGAAAGTGTCTGGCTGCGCTGGCACCCTGCTTATCAGAAGAAACAAGGAGATGCCGCATGAATGCCCCCGCTCGTATCCCGCAAGGCACGCCGGTGACACTGTCCGGCATCACAAAAAAATACGGCAACCGCGCCGTGCTGAACGATATCAATCTGCGCATACCACCCGGCCAGTTTGTCGCCGTCGTCGGGCGCAGCGGCTGTGGCAAAAGCACCCTGTTGCGGTTGCTGGCCGGACTGGAGAAAACCACGCAAGGCGAATTGCTCAGTGCCAGCGCACCGCTGAGTCAGGTGCGTGAAGATACGCGTCTGATGTTTCAGGATGACCGCCTGCTGCCCTGGAAGAAGGTGATTGATAACGTAGGATTAGGCCTGAAAGGCCCGTGGCGTGAAGCCGCACAGGCTGCGCTGGAAGAAGTCGGGCTGGCAGATCGCGCCAACGACTGGCCGTCGGCATTATCCGGCGGACAGAAACAACGTGTGGCACTGGCACGTGCACTTATCCATCGTCCCCGGCTGTTATTGCTGGATGAACCGCTGGGTGCACTGGATGCGCTAACGCGCATCGAAATGCAAAGCCTGATTGAACGCTTATGGCAGCAACATGATTTCACCGTGCTGCTGGTGACGCACGATGTCAGCGAAGCCGTGACCGTTGCTGATCGCGTGATCCTTATCGATCAGGGGCAGATTGGCATGGATTTAACGGTTGATTTACCGCGTCCGCGCCGTAAAGGTTCTGCACGACTGGCAGAACTGGAGGCCGAAGTGCTGGAACGCGTACTGACGCCACAGACTGCGCAAAATATAGCTCAGGAAGCGAAACGCGCGCAGAACTGATTTCAGCTTTCAGTGGATCTAAAACGAAAAAAGGGCGATGTTTCCATCGCCCTTTTGCTTTGCTGCTGTTTATTCTGACAGGCTTGCCATAACAGGCAATTACGCCTCTAGCGCTTTGGTGATTTTTTCGAATAAATCACCGGACAGATTTTCCAGCCCTTTCAGTTGTTCAAGTGCCTGACGCATCAGCGCCTGACGGTGCTGATCGTAACGCTTCAGACGGATCAACGGCTCAATCATACGCGCCGCCACCTGCGGGTTACGGGTATTAAGATCGGTGAGCATTTCAGTCAGGAACTGATAGCCACTGCCGTCTGTGGCGTGGAATGCATGAGGATTCGCCGAGGCAAACGCACCGATTAATGAACGAACCCGGTTCGGATTGCCCATGCTGAATGAACGGTGGTTAAGCAGTGAACGGACTTTCTCCAGTACATCGGCTGCCGGGCTGGTCGCCTGCTGGATAAACCATTTATCCATGACCAGACCGTCGTGATGCCAGCGCTCATCGTAAGCCGCCATCAGTGATTCACGGCAAGGCAACTGTGCGGAAACTGCCGCAGACATCGCCGCCAGCGAATCTGTCATGTTATCAGCCTGCTCAAACTGAGTTTTAATCAGTTGGTCAGCCAGTGCCACATCGGCAAAGGCCAGATAATGCAGACAGGTATTGCGCAGCGAACGCTTACCGATATCTTCATGCACCACGCGGTACGCAGGCAGACGGTTAGCGTTGTAAACCGCCAGGAATTCATCCGCCATTTCGGTGGCCAGACAACGGGTGATGGCATCGTGAACGGCGCTGATCGCTTGCGGATCGATAATGTCGAACAGTTCAGCGATTTCATTTTCAGACGGCAGGGTCAGGATCTGCGCCGCCAGCGCCGGATCGATATTCTCATCCAGCAATACTGCACGGAACGCATCCGCGACATGCAGCGGCAGAGACAATGGCTGTTTCTGCTGGTGACGTGCCACGTTCAATTTGATGTAGGTTGCCAGCAGGCTTTGTGCAGCGTCCCATCGCGCAAAATCGTTACGCGCATATTTCATCAGGAAAGTCAGCTGATGATCGCCCCATTTGTAATCAAGCTTCACCGGCGCAGAGAATTCACGCAGTAAAGAAGGCACCGGCGGGTATGCCACGTCGTCAAAGATGAACGTTTGCTCCGCTTCAGTGACATTCAGCACGTTACTGACCGTCTGACCGTTTTGCTTGAGCGCAATGACGTTACCCTGAGGGTCGTACAACTCAATATCCAGCGGAATATGCAGTGGCAGTTTTTCACTCTGATCAGGCGTTGCCGGGGTTTTCTGGCTGACTGTCAGGGTGTACTGCTGTTTTTCCACGTCATAATCGTCACGCACGGTCAGTACGGGTGTACCGGACTGGCTGTACCAGCGGCGGAACAGAGAAAGATCGACGTTTGAGGCATCTTCCATCGCCTGCACAAAATCGTCACAGGTTGCCGCGCTGCCATCATGACGCTCAAAATACAGCTGCATCCCGGCCTGGAATTTCTCTTCGCCCAGCAGGGTGTGAAGCATACGGATAACTTCTGAACCTTTCTCATACACCGTCAGGGTGTAGAAGTTGTTCATTTCGATAACTTTTTCCGGACGAATCGGGTGAGCCATCGGGCTGGCATCTTCGGAGAATTGTGCGCCACGCATTACGCGGACGTTATCAATACGGTTAACCGAGCGCGATCCCAGGTCTGAGCTGAATTCCTGATCACGGAATACGGTCAGGCCTTCTTTCAGGCTCAGCTGGAACCAGTCGCGGCAGGTGACGCGGTTGCCGGTCCAGTTATGGAAATATTCGTGGCCGATCACTGCTTCGATACCGAGGTAATCTTTGTCGGTCGCGGTTTCCGCTTTCGCCAGCACGTATTTGGAGTTAAAGACGTTCAGTCCTTTGTTTTCCATCGCGCCCATGTTGAAGAAATCAACGGCGACAATCATAAAGATGTCGAGATCGTATTCGAGATTGAAACGGGTTTCGTCCCATTTCATGGATTGCTTGAGGGATTCCATGGCCCAGTCCGCACGATCCAGATTACCGCGATCGACAAACAGTTCCAGTGCCACATCGCGGCCGGAGCGGGTTTTGAAGGAATCGCGCAAAACATCAAAATCACCGGCTACCAGCGCGAACAGGTAACAAGGTTTCGGGAACGGATCCTGCCATTTGATCCAGTGTTTACCGCCTTCCAGCTCCCCCTGTTCAATACGGTTGCCGTTGGACAACAGATACGGATAACGGGCTTTATCCGCCACAATGCGGGTGGTAAAACGCGCGAGAACATCCGGGCGATCCAGATAATAAGTAATGTGGCGGAAACCTTCGGCTTCACATTGCGTACAAAGTGCTTCGCCGGAAAGATACAATCCTTCGAGTGCGGTGTTTTTCGCCGGATGAATTTCGTTAACAATCGCCAGTTCAAAGGCTTCCGGCAGGCCGGTGATTTCCAGCGCGCCTTCTTTGAGCTGATATTTCGGCCAGTCCTGACCGTTAATTTTCAGGCTGACAAGCGTCAGATCTTCGCCGTTGAGCACCAGCGGAGCCCCTTCTGCGCCCTGTCGTTTAATCTGACTGATGGCGGTCACAAGGGTCTTCTGTGCATCAAGCTCGAAATTAAGGTCAATGTCCGTGATGGTATAGTCCGGTGCACGATAATCGTGGCGGAATTTGGCTTGTGGCAGTTGAGTCATAAAAAACCTTTTGACGTTTCTGTTGTTAAGAGTGATGACGATATAAGTTGATGAAGCAGGTTCTGTCAGCCAGCAAATGGCTGCACAGCGCACCGGACGACCTTCATACTTTTTTATCTTTAAACTCTAACACAGGCATCGGGAAATCCCAGATTGTTGCCAGTTTGTGAGTGCGTATGCGCACCTTTCAACCAAAACACAGAAATTTCTCTAAAACTGTGGTTTTGGCGCATCCCGCAGAGACACAACTTCTGAACCTTTCTCATACACCGTCAGGGTGTAGAAGTTGTTCATTTCGATAACTTTTTCCGGACGACTCGGGTGAGCCATCGGGCTGGCATCTTCGGAGAATTGTGCGCCACGCATTACGCGG
>NZ_JAFMOS010000426.1 GCF_019049755.1 Rahnella perminowiae | reverse complement strand
TCTTAGATCTGCGAAGTCATTAACACTAAAAGCGTCGTATACGTCACATTTTGGTGGTTGATTAGGAATAAGCATAAGAATCCGCCTAGAAAACAGGCATGCATTTAACGATAAGAAAGTGTAAATCGATCGGTCAAACCTATTGTTAGGTCTTATTATGAGCGAGAAAAACGATTTGAAGAGTTTCGGCTGCGTATTACTCTACGTACAGATACTGAAAAGTTTTAAATATGTTTTAGAGCGGATCTAAACATTCTTTTTTCTTATCTCTTTCTGAGAGTGCTTTATTCTTCCCCGGATTGACGAGGCAGAATTTGAGCGTTTTTAAAACCACATAATTAGGCGGCCCAATGCCTCGGGTAATAATCTGGAGTGAGTGCCAATTTACCAAGTTGGCGTTAAAAGAAATAATCTCCAAGAAGCTGCCTTACGTTGACCATGTCATCTCTTTTGACCAGAGCAATGGGATGAACTTGTTGGCGAGAGATTACTTAATCATCGATCCGTCAGGCGGTGGCTTCCACAGGTGTTATGAGTTTTTAAGAGAAAATCTGAATATATTGGACCCGGAGAGAATTCTGGTTGTGTCTTCAGCCGTGGATATGTTAATGCTCGAACTTTTACTGAAAAAGGAGTTTAAATTCCTCAAGAAGAAGAGTGAATTGTCAGACGTGGAGACATCGGTCGAGCAATTCATCCGGCTTCAGGGCAGTGCGATTAACAAGCAAGAATTCAATTATAATATTACCAAAATGGAAGAAAAAGTTTTGGTGATGATGATGTCTGGTCTGTCTGTCACCAGCATTTCAAATATTCTAAAGCTCAGTGTTAAAACGATAAGTGTGCATAAATGCAACTCACTAAGAAAAATAGGTGTTGATGCCAGCAGCAGTTCAGCTTTGTTCTTTTTGCACAAACATGCCGTGGGAAACAGAATTGTCCGATAAGAAGAAAACATTTTAAGCCAGCCTTGCACAGTGCAGGTAAGCGCGCCAGACGTTGCTATTTTTCAGGGGTAAGAAATGCGATCACTCAAAAGAAGCCATCCCGGCTTCATGTATGAACCCATCGTGTCCGTCTCGGGAGTGATGCTTGGTTTTGAGCTGGTTAAGAAAAGGAATGCAAGGGAAAGCAACGAAAATTCAGTGCATTACGATTTACCTCTCTCTGCAGAAGAGAAGGTGAAGAGCTTCTTTGAGCAGGTCACGACAGCCTGTGTCAATGAAAGCATCTTTATCGCCAACGGCTTTTTATTGTCGATCAATATTGACTATGAGATTGCGGTGCATATTGCCAACAATCAGGCGATACAAAAGGTTTTACAGCAGCACAAATATATAAGACTTGAGGTGAGTGAGGATTTTCACGAATTCAGTGCCGGACAGGAACGCCCTGTACTTCAGTCTTTAGCGGCATGCTGTCCTCTATGGCTGGATAATTTTGGCGCCGGTGACACCAGCCTTACGCTTGTGATGAGCGAAAAGTTTGAATATATAAAAATCAGTAAGGTCTTTTTTTGGCAACACCAGGGAACTCAGTCTCTAAGAAAAGTGATCCGCCATCTCCGCCCGTATTGCGGGGGCGTTATTATCAATGGTGTCGAGAATTCGCAGCATATTGAGTACTTAAGCGGCAGTGATATTCTTGC
Source organism: Rahnella perminowiae (assembly GCF_019049755.1). Lineage (GTDB taxonomy): Bacteria > Pseudomonadota > Gammaproteobacteria > Enterobacterales > Enterobacteriaceae > Rahnella > Rahnella perminowiae. The sequence goes on along the minus strand of NZ_JAFMOS010000426.1, from coordinate 7,151 downwards.
TATGCAAGGTACATTATGGTTGCCATATAGTCAGGATGAATTAGTACAGTCATTTTTTTGAAAAGATTAACTGTTTATAATAACCCCATAATAAGCACGAATAGCTAATTTATGCGGTTATTTTAAAGGTGCGGGGACTTATCGCCTGAAATATTTTGGCGAGGGTATCTTGTGCAAATTACTACCGAAATTATCGTTTGGCAAATTGGTGGCCGTAAACCAGGGGCGGTAGCATAGCTAAAATATATACGGTGTTAAATTGTACAATAATTATTTTCTGTTGATATACTCAAAGAGCCCATTGCTTATTGGGTGAACAATTCGTCTGTCAATTGAAGAGGAGTAATTATGAGAAAAGCCATGCTTTCTGCTATTGCCCTGATGCTGCTGCCGCTATATTCGCAGACAACATCTGCTGCTGAACTCAGCAAAGGGGAAACAGTGGCGGCAGTGGTCGGTACCGGTGGCGCAATATTAGCCGCAGGCCTGATTGCTGTAGGTAACGATGATAGTAACGGTAACAGCAACACCAATACCTCAACTACCACCACAACCTCACGCTAATAAGTCACTTAATTATAACCACACATCCGTGTGGTTATTTTCCCACATGATAATAAAGATATAGGGAATCACTTGTGCGCTATTCCTTATTGCTCCTCTGCCTCTTATTACAAGCATGTACCCCTTCGCAAAACAGTCTGGTTGATACTTTTAAGGTTACCGTGAAGGGGCCGCAGGATGTCGTGGTGCCACCCGAAAGAATTGCCGCTATTCCTTACGGCAGCATTTATTTAAAACTGCCTACGTCAGCGCAAATCTTTGTGGTTGGTTATCTCCAGGATGGCTTTGAAAAATGGAGTACCGGCGACCAGGTTGTCTTTATTACCAGGAATAGTCGCCTGGTACGGTCAACCGGTTATTCGCAAGGCGATCTGCTGGAAGTCACCAATCTGCCCCAGGACCCGTTGCTGCATGCAGCGAGTTTGCATGAGGGGGCGAACTGGACACGCCTGATGCGCTGGACGGAGAACCGGCAACCCTTGTCATCGGTTGTCACATCCCGTTTCAGCCGTCAGGACGACGAAACCCTGACCCTTCCCGGAAGAGTCGTCGCCTGCCAGGTGTGGCGCGAGGATGTCACGCTTCAGGCCACGGGTGACCGCTGGCAAAACACGTTCTGGGTGGATCCGCAGAGCGGATTAGTGCTCAAGAGCAATCAGAGGCTGGGAGCAGATATGCCGGTGAGTATGACATTGCTCAAACCAGCCAATGCGGGGATCCCACCAGCATGAAAATAAAAACACTGTTATTCCTTTTCAGCACCTTGCCGGGGATGGCATTTTCCGCAGGTAACGTGACCGTATATACCGGCGCCTCTCAGGGGCAGCCGGTGCAGACACTCAGCCATATTAAAGATATGCGTCAGATGATGGCGGAGTCTGATCTGATCCGTCATTCCTGGGCACCCGGTACGGTGATTGCTGTGCCTGCCGCAACGTCTGAGGCGCAGCAACAGTATCTGAACATGCAAAACCAGCTGAAAGCCTGGAGTATCACCGAGAGTGGCGATACGCAGCAGACCATTAACCGCGTTATTCAGCAATTGCAGGGGCTGCGGGTTACCGGCCGTCAGTTTACGCAGATGGATGCGGATCTGATCCTGAACAACAATGCCGCGAACCGGCAGTTGCAGGGAGATTATCGCGTTTATACCGCAACGCGTCCCGACAGCATCTGGCTGCTTGGGGCGGTGAGCGGGGCGGGGAAACAGCCGTGGGTTGCGGGACGCACGGTGCGTGAATATCTCGGGGAGCATCAGTTTCTTGCCGGTGCCAATCTGAATGAAGCCGTGGTGATTGATCCCAACGGAACCGTCCGGGTTGCACCGGTCGCGTACTGGAACTATCGCCACGTTGAAGCCCAGCCGGGCAGTATCATTTGGGTCGGTTTTTCTGACTGGACGCTGCCGCGTCAGTATAAAAACCTTAATCAGAACATCGTCTCTGTTTTGGCGCACCGGATCCCTGACTGATGAAACCAAAATATCTTCTCAGCCTGCTCGCTTTGTCCGTGGTGTGTGCTAATACAGCCCGGGCGCAAACTTATAATGAACCTCTTGGTCCTTCGCAATCGGATTTTGGCGGCGCGGGGCTTTTACAAACACCAACGGCGCGGATCCCCAAAGAAGGGGAGTTCAGCGCCAACTACCGTGATAATGATGCGTACCGCTTTTACTCGCTCTCGATGGCGCTGTTTCCCTGGCTGGAAACCACGTTGCGTTATACCGACGTGCGTAACCGGCTTTACAGCAATGATCCGAATTTCAGCGGCGATCAGACTTACAAAGACAAGTCTTTCGATGTGAAATTAAGGCTGTGGGAAGAGGGCTACTATCTGCCACAGGTTGCGTTCGGCAAGCGCGATATCGGCGGCACCGGTTTGTTCGACAGCGAATATCTGGCTGCCAGTAAAGCGGCCGGGCCGTTAGATTTCACGCTGGGGATTGGCTGGGGGTATATCGGTAACAGCGGTAATATCACTAACCCTTTCTGCAAAGCCAGCGATAAATATTGTACCCGTGCTCAAAGCCATTCCACCGGCGATATCTCCCTCAATGATATGTTCCGCGGACCTGCGGGAATATTCGGTGGCGTGGAGTATCAGACTCCCTGGCAGCCGTTGCGCCTGAAAGTGGAATACGATGGCAATAATTACCGCGATGATTTCGCCGGAGCATTAAAACAGAGCAGTAAGATTAATGTCGGTGCCGTTTATCGCCTGGCCAGCTGGATGGATGTCAATGCCAGCTACGAGCGCGGCAATACCTTTATGTTCGGTTTTACCCTGCGCAGTAACATGAACGAGTGGGTACCGCATCAGATTGACGATCCGGTACCTGACTATCAGCCGCAGCAGCAAAGCGCGGGAATGGTCAATTACAGCGTCGCCACCGGTCAGCTGGCGCAGCTCAAAAGTAATGCCGGGTTTAGCGAACCGCGTATCGACATTCGTGACGATACCCTGAACGTCACGGGGCAGCAGGATAAATATCGCAATACGTCAAAAGGCGTAGACCGTGCCAATCTCATCATGCTGAATAATCTGCCAGCCAATGTCGATACACTGGATGTAACCCAAAACCGCTTTGGTATGCCGATGGTCACCACCCGTACCCGCGTGGCGAGTCTGCGTCAGCAGCAAGAGGGTTATCCGCTGGGCCAGGAGCAATCCCTGAATCAGCAACGGATTGAACCTGTCACTGACGTCGGTCAGGGATTCTTTATCGGCAAAGACCGGTTTAATTACAGCCTGTCGCCGGTATTAAGACAATCCGTCGGCGGCCCTGAAAACTTTTACATGTATCAGGTCGGGGTACTGGCGGATGCCAACTACTGGCTGACAGATCATCTGCTGGTTGATGGTGGTGTGTTTGGCAACATCGCCAATAACTATGATCAGTTCCGCTACAATGGCGTCAGTAATGACTCTTCTCTGCCACGCGTGCGAACGCGTATCCGTGAATACGTCAGCAACGATGTCTATGTGAATAACCTGCAAGCCAACTACTTCCGGTATCTGGGCAACGGTTTCTACGGACAACTTTATGGCGGCTATCTGGAGATGATGTACGGCGGCGTAGGGGGCGAAGTGCTCTACCGGCCACTCGACTCTGACTGGGCGCTGGGCATTGATGCCAACTACGTTAAACAGCGTGACTGGGACGACATGATGCGTTTCACCGATTACAAAACTGCCACCGGCAACCTGACAGCTTACTGGCGGCCAGCGTTTATGGATGATGTGCTGGTGAAAATGAGCGTCGGGCAATATCTGGCTAAAGACAAAGGCGGCACGTTGGATCTCTCCAAACGCTTTGACAGTGGTGTCACCGTGGGCGCCTATGCGACGTTGACGAATGTCTCGAAACAGGAATACGGGGAAGGCTCCTTTACGAAGGGGTTCTATATCTCTGTTCCGCTGGACTTGCTGACGGTCAAACCAACACGCAGTACGCCAACGGTTAGCTGGACACCGCTGACGCGTGATGGTGGCCAGATGCTGGGCAGGCAGTACGGCTTATACGGTATTACTTCAGACAGAGATATTCCGCAGTTGCCTTAAAGAAAGGTTGTGCCTGACTGGAATAGTCAGGCATCTACAAATGACTTATTTATTTTTTTTCTGATATTACTGCATGTCAGGAGACAGTTAATGAAGTCCATTATTATAAGCCTATTAACCTGATGTTCTCAGGTAATAATTTTTTTTCGTTACTTGTTGTGAGGGAAATATGACATTTCTCACCAGAAATTTTTACTCAAGCCTGTTCCTTGCTCTTTCAGATTTTTTCAGTTTTGTTCTGTCGATTTATGTCGCTAAAATATTGTTGAGATTCATGCTCAAAGAGTTTGATGACTATATTCCCGCTGAACATGTCACTGCCCTTGTTTTATTACACTGGACGCTGGCATTTTGCTGTGTTGGCTGGTTCTCCATACGCTTACGGCATTATTACTACCGCAAAACCTTCTGGTTTGAGCTGAAAGAAATCTTACGTACATTGGTGATTTTTGCCGTCATTGAAATTGCCGTGATGGCTTTCGCCGAGTGGAATTTCTCACGTTATATGTGGATCCTCACCTGGATGCTGGTGCTGATACTTGTCCCTTGTGCCCGCATGCTGACTAAACACATATTAACGGTTCTGGGGATCTGGCGACGGGATGCGATTATTATCGGCACCGGTAAAAATGCTCATGAGGCCTTCAAAGCGATTCAAAGCGAGAAGAACCTCGGGTTAAATGTCACCGGATTTATATCCAGTGAACCAACAGATAAACCGGGCGACAGTATTAATGGTATCCCGATCATATTCTGCGATGACCTGTGGTTATTAACCCCTTGCGACAAAAAAACGCAGTTTATTGTCGCCGTGGAATCGCATCAGGGTGATATCCGCAATTACTGGCTACGGATGTTTATGATCCACGGCTACCGGTATGTCTCTGTGATCCCGACCCTGCGCGGTATGCCGCTCGACAGCACCGATATGTCGTTTATTTTCAGCCATGAAGTGATGATATTACGTGTTCATCAGAACCTGGCCAAATGGTCATCACGTTTCCTGAAGCGCGCCTTCGATATTGCGGCTTCACTGGGCATTATTGCCATACTCTCTCCGCTGTTGCTGTATATCAGCTACAAAGTCAGGAAAGATGGCGGCCCGGCGATTTATGGTCATGAACGCATTGGTAAAGGCGGGCGTCCTTTTAAATGCCTTAAATTCCGCTCGATGGTCATTAATTCCAAAGAAGTGCTTGAAGAATTGCTGGCAAATAACCCGGAAGCGCGTGCCGAGTGGGATGAGACATTTAAACTGAAAAACGATCCACGTATTACGCGCATCGGACATTTATTGCGTAAAACCAGTATGGATGAGTTGCCGCAGTTATTTAATGTACTAAAAGGAGAAATGAGCCTTGTCGGGCCGAGACCTATTATTAACGCTGAACTGGAGCGATACAGTGATGAGGTAGATTATTACTTACTGAGTAAGCCGGGAATGACCGGATTATGGCAGGTGAGTGGTCGCAGTGATGTGGATTACGAGACCCGCGTCTATCTGGACGCCTGGTATGTAAAAAACTGGTCGATGTGGAATGACATTGCCATTTTATTTAAAACAGTAAGTGTTGTGCTTAGAAAAGACGGTGCTTATTAACAGTTATTTAAATAATGCATCACCCTCATGTATTGGCTGCTAATCATTAGCGTCATGGCCAACATCAATTTCTGTTGAACCACATGATATGGATTTTATGAAAAAAAATACCTTTAAGATTTCTGCATTATTCGGGGCTTTGTTACTGAGCGGATGTACGGTTATTCCAGGGCAGTCGTTAAGTACCATGGACAAAGACGTTGTTCAACCTACTGATAGCAATTATGACATTGATAAATTAGTTAACGTTTACCCGATGACGCCCGGCCTGGTAGATCAGCTGCGCCCGTTAACTGAAGAAGCACGCCCCAATCCTGAACTGGATATGCAACTGCAAAACTATCAATACCGTATCGGTGTCGGTGATGTCCTGATGGTTACCGTGTGGGATCACCCGGAACTGACTACGCCGGCAGGCCAGTACCGCAGCGCCAGCGATACGGGTAACTGGGTCAATGCCGATGGGACGATATTTTATCCATATATTGGAAAAATATACGTAGTGGGAAAAACACTTGCAGAAGTGCGTGATGAGATCACTCGTCGTTTAGCCACTTATATTGAAAGCCCTCAGGTTGATGTAGGAGTTGCGGCTTTTAGATCTCAGAAAGTATATGTTACAGGGGAGGTTGTGAAATCTAGCCAGCAGCCAATCACTAATATCCCACTTACCATAATAGATGCGATTAATGCAGCGGGAGGGATGGCTCCAGATGCCGATTGGCGCAACGTGGTACTCACCCATAATGGACAAGATACGCGTATATCGCTCCAAGCACTGCTACAAAATGGGGATTTAACTCAAAACCACCTGCTTTATCCAGGTGATATACTTTATGTACCGCGCAATGATGACTTAAAAGTTTTTGTTATGGGGGAAGTAGGAAAACAAAGTACGCTTAAAATGGATCGTAGTGGCATGACTCTGGCGGAAGCATTAGGTCATGCGGAGGGGGTATCACAAGATATGTCAGATGCTTCTGGGATCTTCGTAATCCGACAGGTTTTAGGCAGTAAGCAAGGAAAAATTGCAAATATTTATCAGCTCAATGCAAAAGATGCTTCTGCGATGGTAATGAGCACGGAATTTCACCTACAACCCTATGATATTGTTTATGTTACCACGGCTCCCGTGGTTCGATGGAACCGAGTTATATCTCAAATCGTGCCGACAATATCTGGTGTGCATAGTATAACTGAAGCAACCCGCTTTGTCCGAAATTGGGATTAATATGCATCATTCCATCTTAGTTGTATGTACCGGAAATATCTGTCGTTCACCAATAGCTGAGAGGTTATTGAATAATTATTTACCAAATATGAAAATAAGTTCTGCTGGTATAAAAGCATTGGAAAATAAGGATGCTGACACGTCTGCCATTGCTGTTGCTGAAAAACATGGTGTTTCTTTATTAGGTCACAAAGG
>NZ_JAFMOS010000427.1 GCF_019049755.1 Rahnella perminowiae | reverse complement strand
CCACGGATGATCCGAAGCCATCACAGAAAGAGTCTATCTTTCCCGGAATATGGTCAGATTTTAAAGACAAGGTTTCGACGACGTGGAATGATTCTGATTCGCAGGATCTGTATTTACCGGTTATTACCTGGCATAACCGCCTGACCTACGATAAAGAGAAAACCGATAAATATAACGAACGTCCGTGGGGCGGAGGTTATGGTATTTCCCGGTACGATGAAAAGGGTAACTGGAATGGCATTTATTTAATGGCGTTTAAAGACTCCCATAATAAATGGGAACCCATCGGGGGTTACGGTTGGGAAAAAATATGGACACCTGCAGAAGATAAGAACTTCCGCTTAGGGCTGGGGTATACCGCAGCGGTCACAGCTCGTGACGACTATAAATATATCCCGATTCCGATCGTTTTACCGCTGGCTTCCATCGGTTATAACAAACTCACCTTCCAGGCGACATATATTCCGGGAACTTACAATAACGGCAATGTGTTCTTTGCGTGGCTGCGTTATCAGTTCTGATCCGCTTTCTTTGTGACTGAACAAAGCCCGGATACAGGTTGTGAACCTGATCCCCCACTTTTGATGAATATTCCACTATGCTGAAAATTCACCGCAGGAATCAATCTGTTGGCTTCTGCGGCGTTTTTTGTTTTCAGGGAATCTACAAAACACTTCATCAAGAGGATCACTCGTGAAAAAAGCATCCCGTTATTTTGCGTTGTCTGCACTTGCCTGCGTTTTACCTCTCACTTTGCCTGTCGCTCAGGCTGCCCAGTCCGATAATTTAGAACTGCAACAGGTGCTGGTGCTCAGCCGCCACGGTATCCGTGCGCCGCTGGTCAATTATGGTGATGTGCTTGCCGAATCGACAACGCACGCCTGGCCGGTGTGGAAAACCGAAGGCGGTTTGCTGACACCAAAAGGTGGTCAGGTTTCCGAACATATGGGGCATTATTTCCGTGCCTGGCTGGCGCAGGACAAACTGCTGCCTGCCGCCGGATGCCCTGAAAATACGCAAGTCTTTACCTACGCTAACAGTTTGCCGCGCACCATTGATACAGCGAAACACTTTACCGGCGGGGCTTTCCCCGGCTGCGATGTCCCGGTGCTGAATCGCGTAGAGATCGGCAAAATGGATCCCGTTTTTAACCCGATCATTACCGCAGAAGTGAATGATACTTTCAAAACCAGCGCCCTGAACTCGATTAATCAGCACGCAGGCGAGGGCGGACTGGCAGGGCTGAATCAGCGTCTCAAGCCGAACTATCAGTTGCTGGAAAGCATCCTCGATTATAAAAACAGTAAAATCTGCAAAGAGAAAAAACAGTGCGATCTGGCTTCGCAGCCGTCAGACGTGGTGCTGACCCAGGGCAAGGAACCGGGCATTACCGGCCCGCTACGAATGGCGACCGGGGCAACCGATGCCTTCATGTTGCAGTATTACGAAGGTTTCCCGATGAAGGATATTGCCTGGGGGAAAGTTGATACACCAGACCAATGGACGAAGCTGGAAACTATCAAAAATTTATATCACGAAACACTGTTCGGATCGCCAGCGATTGCGGCCAACGCAGCTAAACCGTTGCTGACCTTTATCGCCGGTGTGCTTGATCCGAAGCTGGCGTCAACCGCTGATCAGAAGGCCGCCCAACAGGCAAAACTGGCGGTGCTGGTCGGGCATGATTCGAATATCGCTTCCCTGCTGGCTGCACTGAAAACGCAGGATTACCAGTTACCGGGGCAGTATGAACGTACGCCTATCAGCGGCACGGTGGTCTTCCAGCGCTGGCACGACAAAAAAGCGGATAAGGATTTGATGAAAATTGAATATGTTTATCCGACTGCCCGCCAGATCCGCAATAATGTGGCGCTGAGCCTCAAAAATCCTCCGGAACGTGTGACGTTGCACATCGAAGGATGTACCACCGACAAGCAGGGTTTCTGTCCGATGGAACAGTTTACCCAGGCATTGCAAAAAGATATGCAGGGCTGAGTTTGTTAGCCGCTAACTGGCAATAGATAGTGATTTAAGTTAGTTAGCGGCATCAATCCATTGTCCGATAATGTGTCAGGCTTTCTGACTCTGGCACATTATGACGTCTTCTTCGTTTTACCTCAGCGCCCGTCAGCGGGCCGAAATTACTCTCCGCTCACGCCATTACTGGTGGAGGCTGGAAATCCCCACCTGGTTGCTGATTGTCTCAGTCTACAGCGGCTGGTTCGCTAGCGTTTTTTTCTGGCATGGTCTCGGTCCATGGCTCGGAACACCGCTGCTTATCTGGTTCACTACCTGGTATATGTCACTGCAACATGAACTCATCCACGGTCATCCTACCCGCAAACCCTGGCTGAATCAGTTATTTGGCATGCTGCCGCTGGCGGTCTGGTATCCCTATGGCCTGTATCGGGATACGCATCTGCAACATCACCGCAATGAACATCTGACGCTGCCCGGCGACGATCCTGAAGCTTATTATTTCAGCCGTACAACCTGGGAAAATCTGTCACCCGCGATGAAAACTGTTGTCCGTTTGCGCAATACCTTGCCGGGAAGAATGTTCATTGGCCCGCTGTCAGATATTGTGAGTGCGCTGACCGGCGCGCTGATGGCCGTATTGCGTGGCGAGTGGCGTACGGTGAGTATGTGGCTGATGCATGGCGTATTGCTGGTAGCCCTGTTCAGCGTGATGGCGCAACGCGGGTTATCGCCGCTGTATTTTATTCTGGCAGTAAGTTATCCCGCCCTGAGCCTGACCAAAGTCCGATCTTTCTTTGAACATCGCGCAGAGCATTTGCCGCAGGCCCGATCGACGCTCAATGAAGCCGGTTTTGTGTGGCGTCTGCTGTTTCTGAATCTGAATTATCATCTGGTACATCACGATTTACCCGGCGTGCCGTGGTATGCGCTGCGACAGGTCTACGTCGCTGACCGTGAGGCGTATATTCAGCGCAGCGAGGGTTTCGTCGTGCATGGTTACCGCCAGTGGTTCCGCGATCACACGCAGATACCTGTAGATGTTGAAGCTCATCCTTTTGCCGCCGGGAAATCTCCGGCGCAACCTGTGCTCAGCGACTATGATTATCAGCAGGATACCCCCTGACGGAGTGGGCAGATGATGCTGATGTCTTTGCCGATGTATGCGATTTCTCCCGCTGATGTGGAAGCGTTCGCCGACGTGTTACGCCAAAAACTCCGGCAACTCGGCCTCGCTTCAACACCGGATGCGCTGAACTGGCCGCAGGATTTATTCAGCCACTGGCAGGCACCGGATTTGTTGCTCAGCCAGACCTGCGGTTTTCCGCTGATGGAAAGTTTGCCCCAGGTTCAGCTGGTGGGCACATTCAGTTACCATGCCCCCGGCTGCGACGGTTTCCGTTATCGCAGTTTTTTACTGGCGCGTGAGGAGGATGCCGGATTACATCTGGCTGACTTTCGCCACCGGCGGCTGGCGTTTAACAGTACCGATTCCCAGTCAGGTTATAACAGCCTGCGCGCACTGGTCGCGCCGCTGGCCAAAGACGGAAGGTTTTTCTCACAGGCCACCGCCACCGGGGGGCACCGCGAATCGCTTCATTACGTTCAGCAAAATCTTGCCGATCTTGCCGCGATTGACTGCGTGACGCTGGAACTCCTGCGGCGTACCGGGTCCCGTTCCCTCACCGGGCTGGAGGTGATCGGACAAACCGCCGCTGTGCCCGGTTTACCGATGATCACCTGTGCACAAACTTCTTCGGAGGATCTGGCGATTTTACGGCAGGCGTTGCACGACATTGTGGATGAGCCGGTCAGTAAACCCTTACTTATTGAAAAATTCACCGAAGTTCCACGACAGGCCTACCAGGTGATCAGCCAGATGAAAGCGTTAGCTCTGGCGCTCGGCGTCAGTGAGCTGATGCCTGAGTTGTCAAAAACGGCATAAAAAAACCGGGCGCGGTGCCCGGTTGTCGTTTTCCTGCATCACAGGATCAGTGCGTTTCGATCGGGAAATCTTCGTTAATGTCCCCCCATTCAGCCCACGAACCGTCATATAACAGCACATCTTTAACGCCCAGCGAATCCAGTCCGAATGCCAGGGCGGCGGCTGTAACACCTGAACCGCAACTGGTGATGACCGGTTTATCCAGATTGACGCCCAGACGTTCAAACGTCGCCTTCAGATCTGATGGCGATTTCAGGTGTCCGTCCTGCGTCAGTTCGGTAAACGGCACACTCAGGCTGCCGGGAATATGCCCGCCGTGCAGCCCTGGCCGCGGTTCCGGCGCCTCGGCTTTAAAGCGTGCCAGCGAACGGGCGTCGATAATCTGCACCTTGCCGATCGCGTCTTTCACCTGATCAGCACTGACCACCACCGGACGCACCAGCCTGGCATTAAACGTCGTGGGTACGCGGGTGTGCTCGCCGCTTTGTGTCGGCTTACCTTCGGCAATCCATGCATTCAGACCCCCATCCAGCACGCGTACGCTTTTGGCACCGAAACTGGTCAGCATCCACCACACACGCGGCGCGGAGAAGAGATCGCCTTCGTCATACAGTACGATGGTTTGCGTATCGGCCACGCCTAAACGGCTCATTGACGCAGCGAATTCTTCCGCTGTCGGCATCATGTGTGGCAGGCCGGTACTGCAATCAGAAATGCTGTCGACTTCCACATAAATCGCGTTGGGAATATGCGTTTCGAGATATTTTGCGTGGAAATCGATGGGCGGTGTAATGCCCGGTTTGGATTTACGACAATCGATAATGACCACGTCCGGTGAGTTCAGATTCTTCGCCAGCCAGTCGGTAGATACGGTATGGGTAGAAAAAGTCATGTTTTGTTGCCTTATCTTTTTGTGAGGTCAGCCTCAGAGATCGCCCGGGATCAGAGAATACATCCAGGCATCACATGGCTGACCATGATAATAAAGCCGGTTACGGTGCAGGCCTTCTGATATCGCGCCCGTTTTTTCCGCTACCCGGCGGCTGCGTTCGTTGCCCTCCATCACCACGATTTCCAGACGGGTCAGCTCCAGCTCAGTAAACGCAAAGCGTGCCGCCGATCTGGCTGCCAGCGTCGCCAGCCCGTGGCCGGTATAACCGGTACGGATCCAGTAACCGAGATTGGCGAATTTGTACTCGGGCGTGATGCGGTTGATGCCCACGCTGCCAATCAGATTACCGCCTGAACGCTCAAAGATACAAAAATTGAATTCTGTGCCGCGATGGCGTTTCTGCTCGCTGTCGGCCAGGTATTTCCGGCTGTCTTCAAGCGAATATTTATCGGTACACCAGGACTCCCATGCGCCGATATCCTTTACAGACGCTTTAACTGCCGCAAAATGCGTGACGGCCTCAAGTTCAGTCGCTACACGAATTTCGAATTCTTCATCCTGATAAATCTGGCGTGTCATCATGGGCGTTAACCTGTCATTGGGGAAACCAATTATTTAGCAAACCAAAAAAGTCAGCCTCACATATCCGGCATCTGTATGTCAATTGGTGAAAATGACCATTAACCGAGAAAAAACAGCAGGCTGCCCGCTGTGGTTTTTTACGTTTCGGGTACCAGTATCACCAGTTTACATTCTGCATATCCGGCCGGGAAAAAGGTCTGTTGCCGGTAACAGATTTCACCCTGAAGCGGGTGATGGAAACGCCGTTCACCTCCCTCACGCGCCAGCACTTCCTGCTGCGACCACCACTGGTTGAACTCGTGGCTGCGCTCACGCAGGTTGATCACCGACTGGCGGACGGCTTCCGAATGGGCGTAATGACTGGTTTCGGCGCGAAACTCCGCCACCACCCGTTTGGCGCGTTCCGGCCAGTTTGTGACCAGCCGGCGAGCCAGCGGATGCAGGAACATGAACTCCAGCAGATTAGGGTGTTCATCCACTCCCAGCCAGCCACCGAACAACGCTCCTGCCTGGGGATTCCATGCCAGCACATTCCAGGCACTGTCGAGCAGATAACCGGGGCAGGTGAGTTGACTGACGCAATCTTTAAGGCCGGCGTCCGGCGCGCCGGAAGAGGGCAACACCCGGGGATCTTTCACCGATGCCAGACTGAATAAATACTCGCGCGCGGCAGACTCCATGCGCAGCGCTTTTGCCAGTCTGTCGAGTGTCGCAGCGGAAATGGACACATCGCGGCCCTGCTCAATCCACGTATACCACGTTGCACTGATCCCGCTGATTTGCGCCAGTTCTTCGCGGCGCAAACCGCTGGTTCTGCGGCGGGAGGAACCGGGAAGCCCGACCATTTCAGGCGTGACACGTTCGCGGTGAGTACGTAAAAACGTGCCCAGCGCTTTCGGCCCGCTGAGCGACTCTGCATTATCAGTCATGACATTCTCTTAAACAGGAAGTAACTGATACCAGTATAAATGCTCATATTGTTCTCGTATAGAACTCTGCCTATAGTGATTTTGAAACATGAGAAACCCAGTTTCTTATTACAAAAACAAGACAGACAGGAGCAATGATGAATACCAAAAATACTCACAATGAGGCTGTTGATAAGCAGTTTGGCTCACAGGCACAGGATTACCTGACCAGTGCGGTTCATTCGCAGGGCGCGGATTTACAACGTCTCGCTGCCTTGCTGGCACCCTATAAGGAAGCGCAGGTCATTGATCTGGGGTGCGGCGCAGGGCACGCCAGCTTTGTTGCCGCAGGCGTGGTTAAAAATGTGATTGCTTACGATTTGTCGGCGCAGATGCTGGATGTGGTCATGCAGGCTGCCCGGGATAAGCAACTGACCAATATCACTGTGCAACAGGGCATGGCGGAATCGCTGCCTTTCGAGGATCATAGCGCTGAGGTGATCATCAGCCGCTATTCCGCGCACCACTGGCATGATGTCGGGCAGGCGCTGCGTGAAGTGGCACGCGTGCTGAAGCCGGGCGGTAAATTTATCATGATGGATGTGGTGTCACCGGGACACCCGTTGCTGGATATTTATCTGCAAACCGTCGAAGTGCTGCGCGACACCTCGCATGTTTGCAATTATTCACCAGGTGAATGGCTGAATATGGTGGCTGAAGCCGGGCTGATTGCCCGTGAGGTCACGACAAATCGTCTGCCGCTGGAGTTCACCAGTTGGATTGCCCGTATGCGTACGCCGGAACATTTCGCCGTTGCTATCCGCGAACTGCAAAAAGTCATGTCGGATGAGGTGGTACAACATTTTGAGATCCAGCCTGACGGTACGTTCACCAGTGATATCATGATGCTGGTGGCATCGAAGCACTGAAGATAAAAGCCTAAGAGGCGCCCTTTCACAGAGGGAAGGGCGCACAGCGTCTGTATTATGATTTCTTGCCGAACATTTTCTGCCCAATCATCACCAGCGCCAGCACGGCCGCGCCGACAATCAGACCGACGACTAAATCAGTGGCACCGGTAATCAGTGTATTCACCCAGCTTTCGTGGCCGTGCGTCAGGGGTTCAATCAGGCTGTGCATAAACGGCAGGCCGTGGCTGATGATGCTGCCGCCGACCAGGAACATTGCAACAGTCCCCACCACCGACAGTGCCTTCATCAGCCAGGGAGCGAGATTTACGATGCTGCGACCAAAGGCGCGCACACCCTTCATCATGCTGTTTTCGCCGGAGAGTTTACTCAGATACAAACCGGCGTCGTCGATTTTGACAATCGCGCCGACCAGCCCGTAGACACCGATAGTCATTATCACCGCAATCAGCACCATCACGGTGATCTGATTAAGGAACGGCGCTGATGAGACAATACCGAGCGAAATCACGATGATTTCAGCTGAAAGAATAAAGTCGGTGCGCACAGCGCCTTTGACCTTATCTTTTTCATGCTTTTTAGCATCCGCTTCATTTTTTATTTCAGCGGTGGCCGGTTTTTCTTCAGCAGGATGCTCGCCCGGCATGAGTTTATGGGCGATTTTTTCGAAACCCTCATAACATAAATAAGCGCCGCCAATCATCAGCAGCGGGGTAATGGCCCAGGGGATAAAGGCACTGATCAGTAAGGCCAGCGGAACCAGAATGGCTTTGTTGATCATTGAGCCTTTGGCTACCGCCCAGACGATCGGTAATTCCCGATCGGCTTTTACTCCCGTCACCTGTTGTGCATTCAGCGCCAAATCATCGCCCAGCACGCTGGCTGTTTTTTTCGCAGCGACTTTGCTCATCGCCGCTACATCATCAAGAATCGATGCGATGTCATCGATTAAGGCCAGAAGACTACCACCCGCCATAAATACTCCCTTTTATCATTATGCAAAGGTTCTCCGCACGCGCGGGAAACCGAACTCTGTAACCCTGACAGGACAGCCGGTCACTGCAACAGAGAATTCATACAAAATAATCATAACAGTGATTGCATGCTGGCGTCGATTTGTGCGAAAGTTGTGCGAACTATAAATAACTTTGAAATTCCTCCATACTTTCTCCATTAAATATCGTTGATTCTCCAGCGCTTACGCTAGCAGAAATGTTTGTTTTCATACTCTCCTTATTTTTACCACAATGGTTTAAGTTCTTTACATTGTATTACGTCCGCTTTCATTGCTTCGGCGATAATTAATTCAACGGATTACTTCCGCCCCCATTAATTAACGAAACTAACGAAAGAAAGGTGCGCAATATGAAACTGTTACCTGCAATTACAGCTGTTGCTATTACTGTTGCTTCATTTTCTGCCCTGGCTGCGACGCCTATTTCAGAAATGCAGGCGCAAAGCGGTACTTATCAGTCACTGGGCATGGTGTCCGTCAGTGCGCCTAGCACCATCCCGGGCAGTTTGCACGACCAGCTGAACCAGATTGCCAGCGACAAAGGGGCGAGCCACTACCGTGTGATTGGTGCGGATACCCCGGGGGATTCAAGTCTGACCCGTGCCAGTGTTGAGTTGTATAAATAATAAGCAGATATTTTAAAGCGAAACGCTTGATTTATCTGATTTTTATTAGGCTCAATCGTGTTATAGGGAAT
>NZ_JAFMOS010000626.1 GCF_019049755.1 Rahnella perminowiae | reverse complement strand
TTACTATAGTTACTTAGACTGTATTTTTATGGCAGTGAAAGCCTGTTTTCATTGAGTTGTGCGAAAAACAGAGAAATGTTGGCGCTTTTGGTAGACAAACCCGGCTGCCATCATTAGAATGCGCGCAATTTGCCAAAAATTGGCTTCGGGAGCGATTTTTGCATTGATTTAGATCGGGTTATCTGAATTAATATGCAGATATTGTGATTTATTATTCTTGGAGGATGCTTTGATAAAGTCAGCGCTATTGGTTCTGGAAGACGGAACCCAATTCCACGGTCGGGCCATCGGGGCAGAAGGGTCGGCAGTGGGGGAAGTGGTCTTCAATACGTCGATGACCGGTTATCAAGAAATCCTCACTGATCCTTCCTATTCCCGCCAGATTGTCACTCTCACTTATCCCCATATCGGTAATGTCGGCACCAATGCCGCTGATGAAGAATCCTCCGCAGTACACGCTCAAGGTCTGGTTATTCGCGATTTACCCCTGATTGCCAGCAACTACCGCAGTGAAGAAAATCTTTCTGATTACCTCAAGCGCAACAACATCGTTGCCATCGCCGATATTGATACCCGCAAGCTTACCCGTCTGTTGCGTGAAAAAGGCGCACAGAACGGCTGTATTATCGCGGGCGATTCACCGGATGCAGAACTGGCGCTGCAAAAAGCTAAAGCCTTCCCCGGCCTGAAAGGCATGGATCTGGCGAAAGAAGTGACGACCAGCGAATCATACAGCTGGCAACAAGGCAGCTGGACGCTGGAAGACGAACTGCCTGCAGCAAAGGAAGCCGAAGATCTGCCATTCCACGTGGTGGCTTACGATTACGGTGCGAAACGCAATATCCTGCGCATGCTGGTCGATCGCGGTTGCCGCCTGACAGTGGTTCCGGCGCAGACTCCGGCGGCTGACGTGCTGAAGCTGAATCCGGACGGTATCTTCCTGTCCAATGGTCCGGGCGATCCGGAGCCTTGCGACTACGCTATCGCGGCCATCAAAACCTTCCTGGAAACCGACATTCCTGTCTTCGGTATCTGCCTCGGCCATCAGTTACTGGCTCTCGCCAGCGGTGCGAAGACCGTGAAAATGAAACTTGGTCACCACGGCGGTAACCACCCGGTAAAAGATCTCGATAAAGATATCGTGATGATTACCGCACAGAACCACGGCTTTGCAGTTGATGAATCTGACCTGCCAGCCAACCTGCGCGTGACGCACAAATCATTGTTTGACCATACGGTGCAGGGTATACACCGTACCGATAAAGCGGCTTTCAGCTTCCAGGGGCATCCGGAAGCGAGCCCGGGCCCGCACGATGCGGCACCGCTGTTTGACCACTTTATTGAACTGATTGAAGCTTTCCGCACAAACAACGCCAGATAACAGGAGCGAATAAAAAATGCCAAAACGTACAGACATAAAAAGCATCCTGATTCTGGGCGCCGGTCCGATTGTTATCGGCCAGGCTTGTGAATTTGACTACTCCGGCGCGCAGGCGTGTAAAGCGCTGCGTGAAGAGGGTTACCGCGTTATTCTGGTGAACTCCAACCCTGCGACCATCATGACCGACCCTGAAATGGCCGATGCGACTTACATCGAGCCAATTCACTGGGAAGTGGTGCGCAAGATTATTGAAAAAGAACGTCCCGATGCCGTGCTGCCGACCATGGGCGGTCAGACCGCACTGAACTGTGCACTGGAACTGGAACGTCAGGGCGTGCTGGAAGAATTCGGCGTGACCATGATTGGCGCGACCGCAGACGCCATTGACAAGGCCGAAGACCGTCGCCGTTTCGACGTGGCAATGAAAAAAATCGGTCTCGATACCGCACGTTCTGGCATTGCACACACTATGGAAGAAGCGCTGGCGGTTGCCGCTGACGTTGGCTTTCCGTGCATTATCCGTCCTTCCTTTACCATGGGCGGTACCGGTGGCGGTATTGCATACAACCGTGAAGAATTCGAAGAGATTTGTGAACGCGGTCTGGATCTCTCCCCGACCAAAGAGCTGCTGATTGATGAGTCGCTGATTGGCTGGAAAGAGTACGAGATGGAAGTGGTGCGTGATAAAAACGACAACTGCATCATCGTCTGTTCCATTGAAAACTTCGATGCAATGGGTATCCACACCGGTGACTCCATCACCGTAGCGCCGGCGCAGACCCTGACCGACAAAGAATACCAAATCATGCGTAACGCCTCGATGGCGGTGCTGCGTGAAATCGGCGTCGAAACCGGCGGTTCCAACGTTCAGTTCTCGGTGAATCCAAAAAATGGCCGTCTGATTGTTATCGAAATGAACCCGCGCGTATCCCGTTCTTCAGCACTGGCTTCCAAAGCGACCGGCTTCCCGATTGCCAAAGTGGCGGCGAAACTGGCGGTAGGTTATACCCTCGATGAGCTGATGAACGATATCACCGGCGGCAAAACGCCCGCATCGTTCGAACCTTCTATCGACTACGTTGTGACTAAAATTCCTCGCTTCAACTTCGAGAAATTCGCCGGTGCTAATGACCGTCTGACCACACAGATGAAATCTGTTGGTGAAGTGATGGCAATTGGCCGTACGCAGCAGGAGTCTCTGCAAAAAGCGTTACGCGGTCTGGAAGTGGGTGCGAGCGGTTTCGACCCGAAAGTCAGCCTGGATGACCCGGAAGCACTGACCAAAATCCGTCGCGAACTGAAAGAAGCCGGTGCCGAGCGTATCTGGTACATCGCGGATGCCTTCCGTGCCGGGATGTCCGTTGACGGTATCTTCAATCTGACCAACGTGGACCGCTGGTTCCTGGTACAAATTGAAGAACTGGTGAAACTGGAAAATGAAGTGGCCGAAGGTGGCTTCAATATTCTGACCCAGGACTATCTGCGTATGCTCAAACGCAAAGGCTTTGCGGACCTGCGTCTGGCGAAGCTGGTCGGCGTGTCAGAAAGTGAAGTGCGCAAACTGCGTCACAAATACAACCTGCATCCGGTTTACAAACGTGTGGATACCTGTGCGGCGGAATTCTCAACCGATACCGCGTACATGTATTCAACGTATGAAGAAGAGTGCGAGTCTAACCCGACCAATGACAAACCGAAAATTATGGTACTGGGCGGTGGTCCTAACCGCATTGGGCAGGGGATTGAATTCGACTATTGCTGCGTACACGCCTCACTGGCGCTGCGCGAAGACGGTTACGAAACCATTATGGTTAACTGTAACCCGGAAACGGTATCTACCGATTATGACACCTCGGATCGTCTGTACTTCGAATCCGTGACCCTTGAAGATGTGCTGGAAATCGTGCGTATCGAACAGCCGAAAGGCGTGATTGTGCAGTACGGTGGTCAGACCCCGCTGAAACTGGCGCGTGAACTGGAAGCCGCTGGTGTGCCAATTATCGGCACCAGCCCGGATGCGATTGACCGCGCTGAAGACCGCGAACGTTTCCAGCAGGCGGTTAACCGTCTGGGACTGAAACAGCCAGCCAATGCCACAGTGGCGACTATCGAGCAGGCTGTTGAGAAAGCCGCCGGTATCGGCTATCCGCTGGTGGTGCGTCCGTCCTATGTGCTGGGCGGACGTGCAATGGAAATCGTCTATGACGAAATCGACCTGCGCCGTTATTTCCAGAACGCTGTCAGCGTGTCGAACGATGCGCCGGTGCTGCTGGACCGCTTCCTTGACGATGCCGTAGAAGTTGATGTTGACGCGATCTGCGACGGAGAGCGCGTGCTGATTGGTGGCATCATGGAGCACATCGAACAGGCGGGCGTACACTCCGGTGACTCTGCGTGTTCACTGCCATGCTACACACTGAGCCAGGAAATTCAGGATGTGATGCGCCGGCAGGTTGAGAAACTGGCTTTTGAACTGAGCGTACGTGGCCTGATGAACGTCCAGTTCGCGGTGAAGAATAACGAAGTCTACCTGATTGAAGTGAACCCGCGTGCTGCGCGTACGGTTCCGTTTGTCTCCAAAGCCACTGGTGTGGCGCTGGCGAAAGTTGCCGCGCGCGTAATGGCAGGGCAGACGCTGGCAGAGCAGGGTATTACTGAAGAAGTGATCCCGCCTTACTACTCTGTCAAAGAAGTGGTGTTGCCGTTCAATAAATTCCCAGGTGTTGACCCGATTCTGGGGCCGGAAATGCGTTCTACCGGTGAAGTCATGGGCGTTGGCCGTACTTTTGCCGAAGCCTTTGCCAAAGCGCAGCTGGGCAGCAATTCCGGTATGAAGAAAGCCGGTCGCGCACTGTTGTCGGTTCGTGAAGGCGACAAAGGCCGTGTGGTGGATCTGGCCGCTAAACTGCTGAAACGTGGTTTTGAGCTGGATGCAACACACGGTACGGCGGTGGTATTGGGCGAAGCCGGGATTAACCCGCGTCTGGTTAATAAGGTGCATGAAGGTCGTCCGCATATTCAGGACCGTATCAAGAACGGCGAATATGTGTATATCGTCAACACCACAGCAGGACGGCAGGCGATTGAAGACTCCAAGCTTATCCGGCGCAGTGCGCTGCAATACAAAGTGCATTATGACACGACGCTGAACGGCGGTTTCGCGACAGCGATGGCATTGTCTTCTGACCCGACTGAACAGGTGATTTCAGTGCAGGAAATGCACGCGAAAATCAAAGGTTAATGGCATCATTGTTTTATAAAGGCGTGGCGAAAGCTGCGCCTTTTTCTTTTATACCCGTCATACTTTAATTCGCAGATGCGTTAGTTACATCCGGTCCCCCGAATCACTTATCTGAATAAGCTCATCGGATCCCATCACTTGCTGCCTTCCTGCGAATCGAATTAATTGGGTATAACGGTTGGAGTTTTATCCGGAAAGCCCAAAATTGCGTATGCTGAAGTAAAGCTAATAAGACAAGAGACCTGCATGATTTTAATAATTTACGCCCATCCTTATCCGCGCCATTCCCGGGCCAACCAGGGGTTGCTCTCAGCAGTCAGCGATTTACCTGATGTCGAAGTGCGTTCGCTCTACGACCTCTATCCTGATTTCAATATCGATATCACTGCTGAACAGAAAGCCGTTGAACGCGCGGATCTGGTGGTTTTCCAGCATCCGATCCAGTGGTACAGCCTGCCGCCATTGATGAAACTGTGGATAGACAAAGTGCTCGAACACGGCTGGGCGTATGGTCATGAAGGCAATGCACTGAACGGTAAACATTGTCTGTGGGCCGTGACAACGGGCGGTAATGAGCATCATTTTGAACTGGGTGATCATCCTGATTTTGACGTGCTGGCGCAGCCGTTGCAGGCGACGGCCATTTATTGCGGCATGCACTGGCTGCCGTATTTTGCCGTGCACAACACGTTCATTTGCGATGAAGTGGCGCTCAAAGCTGCGGGCGAAGAATATCGTCGCCGTTTAACCGCCTGTCTGAGTCTGAAGGAAGGCTGCCCGCCGGAGGTGAGTCTTGGATAACCATAACCTGATGATCGAAGGGCTCATTTATCTGGGCTCGGCGGCGCTGTTTGTGCCCATCGCAGTGCGTCTTGGACTGGGGTCGGTGCTGGGCTACCTGATTGCGGGCTGTATTATTGGCCCATGGGGGCTGAAACTGGTGTCGGATGCGGAGTCAATTCTGACCTTCGCAGAAATTGGTGTGGTGCTGATGCTGTTTGTCATCGGCCTGGAGCTGGACCCTAAACGGTTATGGACGATGCGGGCTTCGGTTTTTGGCGGCGGCAGCATTCAGATGGTGGGTTGCGGTGCGGTGCTCAGCGTATTTTGTTATTTCCTCGGGCTGGACTGGAAAATTGCACTGCTGATCGGCCTGACGCTGGCACTTTCCTCCACGGCAATTGCCATGCAGGCGATGAGTGAACGCAGTCTGACGCCTTCTCCGCTTGGCCGCAGCGCCTTTGCGGTATTGCTGTTTCAGGATATCGCCGCGATCCCGCTGGTGGCGATGATCCCGTTACTGGCGAGTACCGGTGAAGCTACAACGCTGATGAGCTTTGGCCTGTCGGCGGCCAAAGTGGCCGGTGCGCTGGTACTTGTGGTGTTGCTCGGACGCTACGTGACCCGGCCATTGCTGCACTTTGTCGCACGCTCAGGCATGCGTGAAGTGTTCAGTGCCGTTGCGCTGTTTTTGGTCTTCGGCTTCGGCATTTTGCTGGAAATGGCCGGTATGTCGATGGCAATGGGCGCATTTCTGGCAGGTGTATTGCTGGCAAGTTCTGAATACCGCCACGCACTGGAAAGCGATATTCAGCCGTTCAAGGGCCTGCTCCTCGGGCTGTTCTTTATCGGCGTCGGCATGTCCATCGATTTTGGCACGCTGGTCCATCAGCCGCTGCTGATCGCCACATTGCTGGTGGGTTTTATGGCACTGAAAGCCGCTTTACTTTGGCTGATCGCGCCCTGGTTGGGCGTGCCGAAAAAGCAGCGTGGGCTGTTTGCCATCTTAATCGGGCAAGGCAGTGAGTTTGCATTCGTGATTTTCAGCACCGCACAAATGGCCGGTGTGTTACCGGTGGAGTGGTCGAAATCCCTGACGCTGGCGGTGGCACTTTCCATGGCGGTAACGCCGTTACTGCTGGTGCTGTCGGCCCGTCTTGAGCGTAATGCGCCGAAAGATGATCGCCCTCATGACACTATTGATGACGAAAATGCGCAGGTGATTATTGCCGGTTTCGGGCGCTTTGGTCAGATTGCCGGTCGTTTGTTGCTGGCTAATAACGTTCACACGGTGGTATTAGATCACGATCCGGATCACATTGAAACGCTGCGTAAATTTGGCACCAAAGTATTTTACGGCGATGCCACGCGCGTTGATTTGCTCGAATCTGCCGGTGCCGCCCAGGCCAAAGTGCTTATTAACGCCATCGATGATGTGGAAGCCAATCTTCAGCTGACGGCGCTGGCGAAAGAGCATTTCCCTAATCTGAAAGTGATTGCCCGCGCCCGCGATGTCGATCACTGGTACCAGTTGCGTCAGTTGGGTGTTGAAGCGCCGGAACGCGAACTGTTTGAAGGCTCACTGCGCGTTGGCCGCGATGTTCTGGAAGTGCTGGGGCTGGATGCGTATGAAGCCCGTGAAAAAGCCGATCTGTTCCGCCGTTATAATCTGAAAATGCTGGAAGCTACCCTCGGAAATTACGAAGATACCGAATTCCGTATCGCCAGTATGCAGCGTGCGAAAGACATGCTGACAGCCGCCATCGAGCAGGATCAGGTTCGTCTGGCTTCCGGTCAGCAACAGGGCTGGCGTGGCAGTATTGACGGCAAAGCGCCTGAGAAAGAGGTGATTGAAGCGAAAGGTTAAGCCGCCTGTTAAAACACAAAACCGGTGCCTGACGCACCGGTTTTTTCCTTTCCGGACTCAGCTCAGTGCGACTTTAATGCCTAAACCGATCAGCACACCGCCCAGCAGTTTATCGATAAGTTTCTGAGCTTTCGCCAGACCACGACGTACCGGCGGGCTCTGGATAAGCAAAGCCAGCGACGGCCACCAGATAGCCGACAAACCGACGATAATCGAGGCGTACCACAGCTTTTCCCCGAAGGTGGAATTGATCTGCAAGACCTGCGTGAACATCGCCAGGAAGAATAATGTTGCCTTAGGATTTAGCAGGTTACACAGATAACCCTGCATGAACGCTACGCGCAATTTCACCTGCTGCGTCTCAATCCCGTCGAGGTTCATTTTGCTGTTGCTGCGTGAAAATAACGCCTGAATACCGACCCAGATCAGATATGCCGCACCGATGTATTTCAGCAAATTGAATAACCACGGCGTGGTGGTAATCACCACTGCCAGACCGGCCACACAGTAAGACATGTGTGTAATCACGCCGCAAATTACGCCCAGTGACGTCGTGAGTGCCGCGATGCGCGGATAGCGGGCCGCATTTTTGATGACCAGAAAGAAATCAGGACCGGGAGAAAGCATGCCGAGGAAGGCAATACTGGCAACAAAAAGGGTGGTTTCAAGCATGAAAATAACCGTCGTCAATGTTCGGAGCAAAAGAAGGCGGCATGATACGCCAATCCTCAGTAAGTTAAATCACTCTTATTGCTTTTTTTGCGGGCGGTGAATGGTATGCAGGATCCGGTCATAGAATACCCGGTGCGCGAAAGCCCCGGAGCGCATCATCAACGTGAAATTACCCGGTTGTGCATCGAATGTGCCCTGATGCTGTTGCAGCACGGCGCCGAAAGTATGCTGGTTGAACAGCTATCGGCGAGGCTTGGCGTCGCGCTGGGAATGGACAGGGTGGAAAGTTCGATCTCCGCCAATGCGATTGTGCTCAGCACGCTAAGCGGCGGTTACTGTCTGACCTCGACGCGAAAAAATGTCGACCGCGGGATCAACATGCAGGTTGTGACCGAAGTCCAGCATACGGTGATCCTGGCTGAGCATAAGCTGCTCGACAGTACGCTGGTGGCAAAACGTCTGCATAGAATCAAACCGCTGCGCTATCCGCGCTGGCTGATGGTATTGATGGTGGCGCTCTCCTGCGGGTGCTTCAGCAAACTTAATGGTGGCGGCTGGGATGCGTTCACGGTCACTTTTTTCGCCAGTGGCATCGCCATGGCCGTACGCCAGAGCCTCACTGCGCGGCATATGAATCCGCTGATCAACTTTTGCTGTACGGCATTTGTGGCGACTTCGGTTTCAGGATTGCTGTTGCGGCTGGACGTCTTCCATCAGTCATCAAACGTCGCGATGGCTGCCAGTGTGTTACTGCTGGTACCGGGTTTTCCATTGATTAATGCCGTGGCGGACATGTTCAAAGGCCATGTGAATACCGGTCTGGCGCGCTGGGCGATGGCCAGCCTGCTGACTCTGGCGACTTGCATCGGCGTGGTCATGGCAATGGCATTGTGGGATCTGCGGGGGTGGTCATGAGTCTTTTATGGGCACTGATCCAGGATATGCTTTTTGCCGCCGTGCCTGCACTGGGCTTTGCGATGGTGTTTAATGTACCCCCGCGGGCATTGCGGTATTGCGCGCTGCTCGGTGCGCTTGGCCACGGTACGCGGATGATGCTTATTCATGGCGGGATGAACATCGAGTGGGCCTCCCTGCTGGCGGCTATACTGATTGGTATTCTGGGCATTCGCTGGTCACGCTGGTTACTGGCACATCCTAAAGTTTTCACCGTTGCCGCCGTTATCCCGATGTTCCCCGGTATTTCTGCCTACACGGCGATGATCTCTGTGGTGGAAATTTCGCATCTGGGCTACAGCGAAGCGTTAGTGTCGTCGGCACTTACCCATTTTCTGAAAGCCAGCTTTATCGTGGGGGCATTATCTATCGGATTATCATTACCGGGATTATGGCTGTACCGTAAACGCCCCGGTGTGTAAGCACTGTTGTACAACGGGGATAGGCAATACAACAAGCCAACGTATGGCTCAGCATTTTCGACTGGATTACAGCAAAATTTTCCGGTTTTTGAACCTGCTTTACCGCCGGAACTGGTACTTCTGTCGGAGAATATCCCGGCAGGGTAAGAGCTCTCTTATATCTTTGTAAAGCGCCCGTCTCCCTATCGACGGCTGATGGGGCTTTCCGTATAGTGGCAGCTCTTTTTTGGGGTCACGCACAAATTCTTTTTCTACACAGGGCATCACAATGATTATTAGCCTGATCGCCGCACTGGCGACCGATCGCGTTATTGGCATGGAAAACGCTATGCCTTGGCATTTACCTGGTGATCTGGCCTGGTTTAAGCGTAATACGCTCAATAAACCCGTCATCATGGGACGCAAGACGTTTGAGTCAATCGGACGCCCGTTACCAGGCCGGCTGAATATTGTCATCAGCTCTAAACCGGGTGAGCATGAAGGCGTGACCTGGGTGACGTCTGTTGAGGCTGCACTGGCTGCTGCCGGTGACGTGGAAGAAGTGATGGTAATGGGCGGTGGCCGTGTCTATGAGCAGTTGCTGCCGAAGGCCAACCGTTTATATCTGACTCACATCGATGCCGAAGTGGAAGGGGATACGCATTTCCCTGATTATGAGCCGGATGACTGGGAAAGCACATTCAGCGAATTCCACGATGCGGATGAGCAGAATTCTCACGGTTATTGTTTCGAAATTCTTGATCGCCGCGCCTGATGCTATGGCAGCGTGAAATAAAAAGGCACCTTTCTCAGGTGCCTTTTTGCTGTCTGTATACCCGCTGTTTGCTTACACAGCCTTTGGGATCTCAGAGTGCTGTTTTTCGCTCTGGCGGTTTGAAGGCTGAGTGAAATAAGTTTTGTCTTCCCAGCGCAACATCGTCAGGTCACCACCCCAGCAGCAACCGGTATCCAGCGCATAAATGCCCTCCGGCGCGCCTTTCCCTTCCAGGGATGCCCAGTGTCCGAATGCGATACTGTATCCTGCTTCCTGTAAAGGACCCGGAATATCAAACCAGGGTTTCAGCGGCTTCGGCGCGTTTTCCGGGGTATCTTTGCAGATCATATCCAGCTGTCCGTTCGGGAAGCAGTAACGCATGCGGGTGAAAGCGTTGGTGCTGAAACGCAAACGTGCCAGACCGGTCAGGTCAGGATGCCAGTTGTTCGGCATATCACCATACATCGCATCAAGAAACAGCGGATAGGTATCGCTGCTCAATACGGCTTCCACTTCACGGGCGCACATTTTGGCGGTGTCGAGATCCCATTGCGGCGTGATCCCCGCGTGAGCCATGACCAGTTTCAGATCTTCATCAACCTGCATGACCGGCTGGCGGCGTAACCAGTTGAGCAGTTCGTCAGCGTC
This sequence comes from Rahnella perminowiae, assembly GCF_019049755.1. Taxonomy (GTDB): domain Bacteria; phylum Pseudomonadota; class Gammaproteobacteria; order Enterobacterales; family Enterobacteriaceae; genus Rahnella; species Rahnella perminowiae. The sequence continues at coordinate 26,427 of NZ_JAFMOS010000626.1, read as the reverse complement.
TTCGGCTTCAAGCAGAGGAGTGATGCGGTCTTTCGGTTTGTTGAAACTGATCCCGGCATAAACCGCCAGCAGATGCAGATCATGGTTACCGAGCACCATCCGGACACAATCCCCCAGGCCGCTGACAAAACGCAGCACTTCGAGCGAGGACGGACCGCGGGCGACCAAATCACCCGTCAGCCAAAGGACATCTTTTTGCGGATTAAAATCCACCTGCGCTAACAGCGCCTTGAGTTCATCGATGCAGCCGTGAACATCACCAATAAGATATGTCGACATGAGGATTAATTTATCAGCGTAGGGATGGCGAGCCGGAAGACCGGAACAGGCACACGGAAGGTTTCACCGTCTTGTGTGACCATTTCATAATGGCCTTCCATCGTGCCCAGCGGCGTTTCTAAAATGGCACCGCTGGTGTAGTGAAATTCATTGCCGGGCAGGATCAGCGGTTGTTCACCGATAACCCCTTCGCCCTGGACTTCAGTCTGACGGCCGTTACTGTTAGTGATCAACCAGTAACGGCGGAGCAGTTGCACACTAAAACGCCCCAGATTGCGGATGGTAATGGTGTAAGCGAAGACAAAACGTTCTTCTTCGGGTATCGACTGTGACTCAACGTAGATACTTTGCACCTGAACACAAACGCGGGGCGAATTAAGCATAGCGCTACTCCTGAAGTTCCGGGGTTTTAGGTCGTGTTGATAACCAGTTAGCCAGTTTACAAAATTGTTCTACTGAAATATTTTCAGCACGCATGCTGAGATCTAAGCCCAGTTCGGTCATTTGCTCAGGAGTGAACAGATGGCCGAGGCTGTTGCGCACAGTTTTACGACGCTGGTTAAAAGCATCGGTGGTCAGACGGCTCAGAATACGAATATCCGGTACCGGGTACGGGATCACTTCATGTGGCACTAAACGTACCACCGCCGATTCGACTTTAGGCGCCGGTGTAAAGGATTCCGGCGGTACTTCCAGAACCGGGATCACATTACAGTAATATTGTGCCATGACCGTTAAGCGACCATACGCCTTGCTGTTCGGCCCTGCAACCAGACGGTTAACCACTTCCTTTTGCAACATAAAGTGCATGTCTTTAATGGCATTCGTATAGGTGAAGAGGTGGAACATCAGCGGTGTGGAAATATTGTACGGCAAGTTGCCAAACACGCGCAGCGGTTGACCGAGTTCTTCCGACAACTCGCCAAAATTGATTTTCATCGCATCAGACTGGATAACCCGTAATTTGCCCTGAAATTTCGGATTGGTTTCCAGCCGCGCAGCCAGATCGCGGTCAAGTTCGATAACCGTCATGCTGTCCAGGCGTGAAGCAACAGGCTCAGTTAATGCCGCCAGACCCGGACCGATTTCAACGACAGCCTCGCCCGGCATAGGGTGAATGGCCGACACGATGCTATCGATAACAAATTGATCGGTTAAGAAGTTTTGCCCAAAACGTTTACGGGCAAAGTGACCTTGGTGGACTCTACTATTCATTGTTGTTATTTATCGTTGCTGTTATTTGCCATATGGATGGCGAGATTTATTGCTGTCTTGAAACTGCCCGCATCGGCGGTGCCGGTGGCGGCGAGTTCAAGGGCGGTACCGTGATCAACGGAAGTCCGGATAAAAGGCAGGCCGAGTGTGATATTCACTGCACGACCAAATCCCTGATATTTTAGCACCGGAAGGCCCTGATCGTGATACATCGATAAAACAGCATCGGCATGTTGCAGATATTTAGGCTGGAATAACGTATCAGCGGGCAGCGGGCCGATGAGATTCATTCCTTGCTGGCGCAGTTCGTCCAGTGCTGGAATGATAATGTCGATCTCTTCGTGCCCCATGTGGCCACCTTCGCCCGCATGTGGATTCAGACCACACACATAAATTTGCGGCTCGGTAATACCAAATTTCGTTTTCAGATCATGATGCAAAATAGTGATTACTTCATGCAGACACTGGCGGGTAATCGCGGCCGGCACTGCCAGCAGAGGCAAGTGCGTCGTCGCCAGCGCAACGCGCAATTCTTCAGTTGCCAGCATCATCACAACACGGTCGCAATGGCTGCGATCGGCGAAGAATTCGGTATGACCGATGAAAGGAATGCCGGCATCGTTGATAATGCTTTTTTGAACCGGGCCGGTGATCAGTGCGGCGAATTCGCCACTGATCGCACCGTCGCAGGCGCGTGTCAGCGTTTCCACCACGTAAGGCGCATTGGCTACGTCAAGTTTACCCGCCGTCACCGGCACGGCGAGTTTCACTGGCAAAACGGTCAATGTGCCTGCAGCCTGCGGCTCTGGCGGACGCGCTTTCTGATAATCTTGCAACCGGATATTCAGGCCAAGTTTAGTGGCACGCTCAAGCAGTAAGGCCGGATCGGCACAGACCACTAACTCAACAGGCCATGCCTGCTGAGCCAGCGCCAGCACCAGATCCGGCCCAACCCCGGCGGGTTCGCCGGGGGTAATGACCACAGATTTTGTCACGGAAGTATTATTTTCCATTCCCGTCCATAATTTTCACATAAGCTTCAGCACGTTGTTCCTGCATCCACGTCTGGGCTTCTTCCGCAAATTTGCGGTTGAACAGCATACGGTAAGCACGTTCTTTCTGCGCCGCATCTGTTTTATCAACCTGGCGGGTGTCGAGAAGTTGGATCAAATGCCAGCCGAACGAAGAGTGAACAGGTGCACTGATTTCGCCTTTTTTCAGGTTCATCAACGCATCACGGAACGCAGGATCGTACATGTCTGGTGACGCCCAACCTAAATCGCCGCCCTGATTGGCAGAACCCGGATCCTGAGAAAGCTGTTTAGCTTCATCAGCGAATGTGGCTTTACCGCTCTTGATATCAGCTGCAACCTGTTCCAGCTTCGCACGCGCCTGTGAGTCTGTCATCACGACAGAAGGTTTCAGCAGGATGTGACGGGCATGAACCTCGGTGACAGAAACCGTTTTGTTGTCGCCACGGATATCGTTCACTTTCAGAATGTGGAAGCCCACACCTGAACGGATAGGGCCAATAATCTGACCTTTCTGTGCAGTGCTTAACGCCTGAGCAAAGAGGGAAGGCAGTTCCTGCAATTTGCCCCAACCCATGTTGCCGCCTTTCAGCGCCTGGGAATCAGCCGAGTAGGTGATAGCCAGTTTGCCGAAGTCCGCACCATTGTTCAGATCAGCGACAATTTTCTTCGCCAGCTGCTCTGCAGAATCAACCTGATCCTGAGTCGGATTTTCCGGCAGCGGAAGGAGAATGTGGCTGAGATTAAACTCAGCACCGCTGCCATTCTGAGCCGCAACCTGTTTGGCAAGTTGCTCCACTTCCTGAGGCAGAATGGTGACACGGCGACGCACTTCACTGTTACGTACTTCGCTGATGATCATTTCCTTGCGGATCTGAGTACGGTAAGTGGTGTAGTTCATCCCGTCATACGCCAGACGGCTGCGCAGTTGATCAACGGAAATGTTGTTTTGCTGTGCAATACCGGCAATGGCTTTATCAACGTCCTGATCGGTTGGCGTGATGCCCATGCGGGTCGCCATCTGCAACTGGATCTGGTCCATGATCAAACGATCGAGGATTTGATGACGCAGAGTCGCATCATCCGGTAACTGTTGATTAGCCTGCTTTGCCTGCTGCTTTACAGAATTAAACAAGCCATCTACGTCACTTTGTAATACGACGCCGTTATTTACGACGGCGGCTACTTTATCAACTTCCTGAGGGGCAGCAAACGCAGTGCTGGCACAAAGCGTCACGCCGAGGAGAAGTGTTCTCCAGTTCTTCATACTTTTTCCATTTGTCTAATCCGCAAGCGCGGGTTTCAAGTTCACTGAGTTCGTCGTGTCTTCACGAAATGAATCGTGTTTCGGGCTTAGAAAGCGCGTTGATAAGGCAGTATGCCGCGTGACAACATTTCTTTCGTTCCGAGGGTTTGATTGTTACCCAGGCCTCTAAGTTCAATATTGAAACCAATCTTATTATCGTACTTACTTTCTGACTTAACCGTATCGTAGTTGGTGATCTTACGTTCGTAGCCAACGTTGACAGCCCAGCAACAGGTATTGTATTGCAAGCCAATCAGCTGATCGGCAGGTTGTTGCGCTTTGGTGTCGTAATAGTACGCACCCACGATCGCCCAGCGGTCAGCAATCGGCCAACTGGCTATGCCGCCAACTTGCGAAATACCGTCCTGATAACCCGGGTTGGTGACGTTAGGTAACGTCGCCTGAATATATTCCGGGCTGGCATAACGGTAGCTCAGCTGAACCATTCTTTCTGAGTCTGCACGATACTCCAGCACAGCATCGCCTAAAGCCAGCGCATCCAGACGGGTGTCATACTGTACGCCCCCACGAATACCCCAGAAATTGTTGATTTTGTAGTAGCTGTCACCGGCCCACACCAGGCTGCCCGTATCATTATTTTTATCCAGTACGCTATCAACGTCACCGGTACGTGGCGGCTGGAAGTAATAAATCTGACCGGCAGACGCATTAAAGCGCTCTTCCAGATTTTCGTCATAGATACGGGTGGTTAAACCGCTCGCCACCTGGTTTGCAGAGGCAATACGGTCAAGACCACTGTAGCTTTTATCACGGAACAGGCCCGTGTAGTCGGACTGTAGCAGCGTCGAGTCATAGGTATTGACCGAGCTCTGGTTACGGTACGGGATATACAGGTACTGCACGCGCGGTTCGAGGGTCTGGGTGTAGTCACTGTTCCAGTCCATCGTCCGGTCAAATACCATTTTGCCGTCGCTTTTAAACTCAGGCATCACACGGTTCACGGAAGAACGCAGTTTGGTATTCGGATTGTTATCATAATATGCGTCCGGAATATCCTGCTGATAGTGGGTCGCCATCAGCTTCACTTCGTTATCCAGACTCCCCCAGCCATTACTGAGTGGCAGGCTGAGCGTTGGTTCGAAGTGAGTACGTACTGCTTCCGGATTGTCAGGGTTTACGCTGGTGAATTTGACCGCCTGACCGTACAGATGCAGGTCAAACGGACCCACATCATTTTTGTAATAGTTAATGTCCAGCTGTGGCTGAGCACGGTAAGCGTTGGTGTTACCGAAATCAGAGAATACCTGGAACTGCTTACTGGCCAGTGTGACGTCCCAGTTTTGGTTGGCGTAACCTACGCTGAATTTTTGCGTGGAATAGCCGTCAGTACTGGAACCGTATTTCGAATCGAAATCGGTGAAGTAGTAAGGGTCACTGACCTTGGTGTAGTCGATGTTGAAACGCCATACCTGATCGTATACACCGGCGTGTCGCCAGTAATACATCCAGCGCTTGGTTTTATCGCTGGTACGGTTTTCATCGGCAACATACTGCTCGTCAATTTTCTTATCATTGCCGAGATAATCGAATTCCATCAGACCTGCACCGGCAACGGTCAGGTAGCGGAATTCATTCTGCAATTGCAGACCACGGTTGCTCATGTAATTTGGCGTGATCGTGGCGTCGTAGTTTGGCGCAATGTTCCAGTAATAAGGAACGGTGACGCCAAAGCCATTATTGCTGCTGTAGTTGGCGTTCGGGATAAGGAAACCGGAACGACGCTTATTACCAATCGGCAACTGCATGTACGGGCTGTAGAACACCGGCACCGGACCAATATGGAAGCGGGCATTCCAGATTTCAGCGACTTCCTCCTGACGATCCTGAATCACTTCAGAACCCACGACGCTCCAGCTGTTATCGCCAGGCAAACAGGTGGTAAATGTACCGTTATCCATAATGGTGTAACGGTTATTGTCACGCTGCTTCATCTTGTCAGCCTGACCCCGTCCCTGACGGCCGACCATCTGGTAGTCGCCATCCTGAACGTCAGTATCTTTGGTGGTCAGGTTCGCAAAGCCTTTCGGGCCATTCAGCTTGATTTGGTTATCGTTATAACGCACGTTGCCGATCGCAGTAGCGGTTCGGGTCGGGGTGGGCTGATTAGGATTGGCGATTTGATTAAGCTGAACCTGATCAGCATCCAGCGTGCTGTTACCCTGGACAACGTTAACGTTGCCACTAAACAGCGCACTGTCAGGGTAGTTGCCGGTCGCCTTATCGGCGTTGATGGTCACAGGCAGTGAATTAGGATCACCCTGCACCAAAGGTTTGTCATAGGTCGGAACGCCGAGCATACATTGTGCTGCGAGATCGGCCATTGCGCCGTGACTGTACAATACTGACCAGATTGTGGCGGCCAGCATTGTCGGTAAGCGTGTTTTCAGACGTCTGTTTTTCATACGTAAAATGGTGTTCCGTCATCAGAGGCATCATGCCGGCAAACGGTCAGAGACTATCTCACTCATCATGGTTGCGCTAGTGTTAAATCCCACCTGTTACGTTGCTGCCGTTAGGCACAACGATAAATGCCGGTTATGATAAAGCAATTTTTAAGCGACGGCATGGCGAATTGAGGAGTATATGCAGTATTGGGGAAAACTGCTCGGACTTATCCTGGGCTTATGGTCCGGTTTAGGCTTCTGGGGAATTGTAGCAGGGCTGCTGATAGGGCATATGTTTGATACCGCGCGTTCAGCGAGACGTAAAGGGTATTTTGCCGATCAGCAGACACGTCAAACCATCTTTTTCCGCACCACGTTTGAGGTGATGGGAAATCTGACTAAATCAAAAGGCAGGGTTACCGAGGCGGATATTCAGATCGCCAGTCTTTACATGGAACGGATGCAGTTGCACGGCGAGCAGCGCGAAGCCGCACAACGCGCCTTTCGTGACGGGAAAGAAGCTGATTATCCCTTACGTGAGAAAATGCGCGAACTGCGCAGTGTGTGTTTTGGTCGCTTTGACCTGATACGGACTTTTCTGGAAATTCAGATCCAGGCGGCGTATGCCGACGGTTCATTGCATCCCAACGAACGTGAAGTACTGTATGTGATTGCCGAAGAATTGGGTATTTCACGGATGCAGTTCGATCAGTTCCTGCGCATGATGGAAGGTGGCCAGCAGTTTGGGGGACATCAGCAGGGCGGACGTTCTTATGGTGGTGGTTATCATCAGACGCAACAAGGCCCGACGCTGGCAGATGCCTGCAAAGTGCTGGGCGTCAATGCCACCGATGATGCGACGACGATTAAACGTGCGTACCGCAAACTGATGGGTGAGCATCATCCTGACAAACTGGTGGCAAAAGGTTTGCCGCCGGAAATGATGGAAATGGCGAAGGAAAAAGCGCAGGCAATTCAGGCGGCGTATGATCTGATCAAACGCGAGAAAGGTTTTAAATAAATCTTTTGGCGTTGAGCAAACGTGATGCAAAAGACAAAGGCGCTGAATTCAGTGCCTTTTTTGTTTTTTTACCGACAGGAGCAGAAAGGATTAAAAGTCCGGCTCACAATTAAACACCAACGGGGCGTCAGTGATCGGATGATAAAACGATAACTCCTGGGCATGCAGCTGCAGACGATCTGCCGCCGCCAGCGCCTGAGAGTGAGCATAGAATTTATCGCCCAGAATCGGGTGCCCGAGCGCGAGCAGATGTACGCGTAGCTGGTGCGAACGTCCGGTGATCGGCCGCAGTTTCACCCGCGTAGTGCCGTCATCATCCCATGACATCACCTCATACTGCGTCAGCGCCTTCTTGCCGGTCTCGTGACACACTTTCTGTTTCGGCCGGTTGGGATAGTCGCAAATCAGCGGCAAATCGATAATACCGTAATCTTCTTCAACCCGTCCCCAGACGCGTGCGATATACACTTTCTTGGTTTCGCGCTCGCGGAACTGGCGTTTAAGTTCACGCTCGGCCTCTTTCGTCAGCGCCACCACGATCACACCGCTGGTGGACATATCCAGACGATGGACGGATTCAGCGTCAGGAAATTCACGCTGAATCCGTGTCATCAGACTGTCCTGATGCTCGGCCAGTTTGCCTGGAACAGAAAGCAACCCGCTCGGTTTGTTGACCACCATGATGTGTTCATCCTGAAAAATCACCTGTAACCAGGGATTGGTCGGCGGATTATAATTCTCCAGCGGCCGGGTTTTCGACGGTTCAGGGATAATCGGTTGATGTTCGCTCATAGCGTTTTACGTCTGCATTCGGGTTAAAATAAAGAAGGGATGCAAACCGGCCGCATCCCGTCGGGCTTACTGATGGCTCACCACCACAAGGCGGATCGCATCCAGGCGCCAGCTGGCATCGTTCAGATTTGCCAGCACCTGCTTACGGTTAGAGTCTACCGATTCCAGCTCGTCATCACGAATGTTCGGGTTGACTTCTTTTAGCGCTTTCAGGCGGTCCAGCTCTTTGGTCAGTTGTTCGTCCGCTTCGACTTTCGCCGCTTCAATCAGAGCCCGTGCCTGTTCGGCGATTTCCGCTTCAGCCTGTTGCAACATGGCGTGAACATCCTGCTGCACGGCATTCACCAGCTTGCTGGAGTTGTGTCGGTTGATGGCATTCAGCTGACGGTTAAAACTCTCAAATTCGACCTGGGCCGCCAGGTTGGTCCCTTTGCGATCCATCAGCATACGCACCGGTGTCGGTGGCAGGAAGCGGGTCAGTTGCAGATGTTTCGGTGCCTGACATTCCACCACGTAAACCAGTTCCGCCAGCAAGGTGCCAACCGGCAGCGCTTTGTTTTTCAGGATCGATACCGCACAACTGCCGGTATCGCCGGAAAGGATCAGATCCAGACCGTTACGCACGATCGGATGTTCCCAGCTGATGAACTGTGCATCTTCACGCGAAAGCGCCTGTTCACGATCGAAAGTGACGGTACAACCGTCTTCCGGCAGTCCGGGGAAATCCGGTACCAGCATATGATCAGACGGCGTCAGAACGATCAGGTTATCGCTGCGATCCTCCTGATTAATGCCGACGATGTCGAACAGGTTCAGCGCAAAGTTCACCAGATTGACGTCGTTATCCTGCTCACCGATTTCCTTTGCCAGTTGCTGTGCCTGCTCGCCGCCGTTGGAATGCATCTCCAGCAGGCGGTCGCGGCCATTTTCCAGCTTCTCTTTCAGCGCGTCATGTTCTGCACGACATTTGAGGATGAAGTCGTCCAGTCCTTCCTGTTCGGCAGGTGTCGCCAGGAACGCAATCAACTGATCATAAGCACTGTCATAAATAGTGCGGCCGGTCGGGCAGGTATGCTCGAATGCATCAAGACCTTCATGGAACCAGCGCACCAGAACCGATTGCGCAGTCTGTTCGAGGTAAGGCACCATAATATCGATATTGTTTTGCTGCCCGATACGATCCAGACGTCCGATACGCTGTTCCAGCAGATCCGGGTTGAACGGCAGGTCGAACATCACCATTTTGCTGGCGAACTGGAAGTTACGGCCTTCGGATCCTATTTCAGAACATAGCAGAACCTGGGCACCTTCTTCCTGGGAAGCAAAGTATGCGGCAGCGCGGTCACGTTCAATGATCGACAACCCTTCGTGGAACACCGCTGCGCGGATCGCTTCACGCTCACGCAGAACTTGTTCCAGTTGCAAGGCTGTGGCGGCTTTCGCACAGATCACCAGGACTTTTTCGTCACGGTTAGCTGTCAGATAACCCAGCAGCCACTCGACGCGCGGATCAAAGTTCCACCAGGTGGCGTTCTCGCCTTCAAATTCCTGATAAATCTGTTCCGGATACAACATATCGTGCGCACGCGCTTCGGCGGTTTTCTTCGCGCCCATAATGCCTGAGACTTTAATCGCAGTCTGATACTGCGTCGGCAGCGGAAGTTTCACGGCGTGCAGATGGCGTTCAGGGAAACCTTTCACGCCATTACGGGTGTTGCGGAACAGCACGCGGCTGGTGCCGTGGCGGTCCATCAGCATGGAAACCAGTTGTTTTGCTGCGGCTTCGTCGCCTTTATTGGCGGCGGCCAGCAGGGCATCGGTATCCGCATTTCCGACACTTTCACCCAGCAGCGCCAGGGCTTCCGGCGTCAGCGGTTCTTTGTTCAGCAATAACGTTACGGCATCGGCTACCGGCTGATATTGCTGTTGTTCTTCGATGAATTCTTCGTAATCGTGGAAACGGTCCGGATCCAGCAGGCGCAGACGTGCAAAGTGGCTTTCCTGACCCAGTTGTTCCGGCGTAGCGGTCAGCAGCAGAACACTCGGGATTTGCTGAGAAAGCTGTTCGATAACCTGATATTCGCGGCTCGGCGTGTCTTCGCTCCACACCAGATGGTGGGCTTCATCGACCACCAGCATGTCCCAGGCAGCATCAGATAACTGCTCGAGACGGGATTTATTGCGGCGGACGAAATCAAGGGAACAGATCACCAGTTGTTCCGTTTCAAACGGGTTTGTCGCTTCGTGTACGGATTCAGCGTAGCGGTCATCATCAAACAAAGAGAAGCGCAGATTGAAGCGGCGCAGCATTTCTACCAGCCACTGATGTTGCAAGGTTTCCGGCACCACGATCAGTACGCGTTCAGCACGGCCGGACAACAGTTGCTGATGAATAATCATGCCCGCTTCGATGGTTTTACCCAGACCCACTTCATCGGCCAGTAAAACGCGCGGCGCATGGCGCTGACCCACTTCGTAAGCGATGTGTAACTGATGTGGGATCAGGCTGGCGCGCATACCACGCAGGCCGCCGAATTCCAGCCGGAATTGCTCCCGCTGATATTTACGGGCGCGGAAACGCAGGGCAAAACGGTCCATGCGGTCAATCTGACCGGCGAACAGACGATCCTGCGGTTTGCTGAAGGTCAGTTTGCTGTCGAGCAGCACTTCGCGCATGGCAACACCGGTTTCTTCTGTGTCCAGGCGGGTGCCGATATAGGTCAACAGACCTTTGTCTTCAACAACTTCTTCGACCTGCAACTGCCAGCCTTCGTGACAGCTAATGGTATCACCGGGGTTGAACATCACGCGGGTGATCGGGGAATCATTTCGGGCATACAAACGGTTTTCACCGGTGGCGGGGAAAAGCAGGGTGACCATGCGCACATCCAGCGCTACCACGGTTCCTAATCCTAATTCGCTTTCCGTATCGCTTATCCAGCGTTGACCCAATGTAAACGGCATAATCTCTCTCTGTGTTGTTTGCTCTGTATACGGCGACTGCGCAATGCTTGTTCAGCCCGGGATGTTTCACGGGCAATAGTTTTCTTTCCCCGCCCGTAGGCGCGGAGTGATTCACTGTGTGAGGATGATTCAGAAATGGGAAAGGGCGCTATGGTAATGGAAGGTAAGCGATTCGTCACCTGTGAATCACAAGAGCAGCACCTTCTTTTGTTTAAAATAAACCCATCTGACCTGTAATCAGTGTAGCAAAATCATCGTGAAGGAAAGGCAAAATGCCATCGGCAACTGGTTCCAGCTGACGCTCGATGTAGTGATCGTAATCGACAGGGGACTGCCGATTTTCCAGCGGTTCTGGGCCGGACGTGGTCATTACATAGCTGATCCAGCCGCCATTCTGGTACTGCTTTGCCCGGCCATGCAGTGCATTATAGTCATCGGCCAGCCGCGCGGCGCGAACATGTGGGGGCACATTTTTTTCATAATCGCTCAGCTTGCGGCGCAGACGTTTGCGGTACACCAGTTTGTCGTCAAATTCTCCGCTGAGGGTACGTGCCACATAGTCGCGCACGTAATCCTGATACGGCTGGCGGTGAAATATGCGCTGATACAATTCCTGCTGGAACTCCTGTGCCAGCTTCGTCCAGTCGGTGCGCACGGTTTCCAGCCCTTTATAAACGATGTGCTCACCGTCTGCATCATTCACCAGCCCGGCATAGCGCTTTTTGCTGCCGGTTTCTGAGCCACGAATGGTCGGCATCAGGAAACGCTGATAATGCGTTTCGAATTCCAGCTCCAGCGCGCTTTCCAGCCCGTATGCCTGTTGCAGATGCGCTTTCCACCAGGCATTCACCTGTTCTACCAGACGGCGGCCAATCGCGTTGGCGTCTTCCTGCGAACGGGCTTTATTCAGCCAGACAAAGGTAGAATCGGTATCACCGTAAATCACCTGATAACCCTCGGCTTCAATCAGTTCGCGGGTCTGGCGCATAATGTCGTGTCCGCGCAGGGTAATGGAAGAGGCGAGACGCGGATCAAAGAAGCGGCAGCCGCTGGAGCCGAGCACGCCGTAAAAAGCATTCATGATGATTTTGAGTGCCTGCGAAAGCGGTTTGTTTTTCTGTTTCTTGGCTTCTTCGCGACCCATCCAAATCTGGCGGACGATTTCCGGCAGACAATGTTTTTCGCGTGAGAAGCGGGCGTTGCGATAGCCTGGTACCGAATGTTCATCATCCGGTTGTTGCAGCCCGGCAACCAGCCCGACCGGGTCGATCAGGAAAGTGCGGATAATTGACGGGTACAGACTTTTATAATCAAGTACCAGCACCGAATCATACAAACCGGGACGCGAATCCATCACAAAGCCGCCGGGACTCATTTCGCCCTGCAATTCCCCCAGATTGGGCGCGACGTACCCGGCGCGGTGCATGCGGGGTAAATAAAGATGAGTAAAGGCCGCCACTGATCCGCCGCTGCGATCCACGGCCAGACCGGTGACCGAGGCGCGTTCCAGCAAAAACGGCATCAGTTCGGTTTTGGCGAAAATACGCGTTACCAGTTCGCAGTCTTTGAGGTTATAGCGTGCCAGCGCCGGTTTATCTTCCCGAAAACGCTGTTCGATTTCGGCCAGCCGCTGATAAGGATTGTCGCTGGCCTTGCCTTCGCCTAATAAACTTTGCGAGACGAATTCCAGACTGAATGAGCTGAAGTTCCAGAACGCCGATTTCAGTGCTTCAATGCCGTCGATGATCAGGCGGCCAGCCGCTGCAGCAAAAAAATGCCCCTGTTTGAAACCGTGTTCACGCCACTCCAGTTCACCACCACCGCGCCCGAATTTCAGCGGAATTTTGTAGCGGTCAGCATGCTTTTGCAAAACACGCAGGTCAAACTGCACTACGCTCCAGCCGATGATGGCGTCGGGATCGTAAGTTTCCAGCCACTCATTAAGCTTTTCCAGCAACTGCGGGCGGCTGTCAACATACACCAGATTGAAATCAAACTGACTGTCCGGATCGCCGTTAGGCGGACCGAGCATATACACGTGTCGCTGCCCGCAGCCTTCCAGCCCGATGCAGTACAACTCGCCGTTGCCGCTGGTTTCGATATCCAGAGAACACAGTTTTAGCAGCGGGCGGTAACCCTCCGCTGGTTTCATTCTCGTGTCGAGCAGCAGCTTGTCCGGCCCGGGTTTGCCGCTAAACCAGACCGGCGCGGTAATATAGCGCTCCATCAGAAAGCGTTCAGGCGGGCGGATATCCGCTTCGAAAACATTAACGCCGTTTTCTTTCAGCAGTTTTTCTATCCGCATCAACTGGCGGTGTTGCGGGCAATACAGCCCGAGAACCGGCCGGGAATGGAAATCCTGTAGCGGTAATTCACGCAGGCTGACATTTTTTTCATCGGTGAGAATTCGTTCCGCCGCCGTGCGCTGCGCGGCCGGAATAAACGCCACTGATTCCTGTAAAGGCAGGCGCACCTTTTGCGGCCCTTGATCGGTCGCCAGCCACAATTCCACCTCCGTACCGCGCGGCGTGTCGCGCCAGTGGCGGGTCAGCACAAATCCCTGACGCGGCAGGGTGTCATTGTTGGCTGAAGCGGGACGAACAAAGGTGGAAGTAATAAGCGCCTCGAAACGGTAGAGATAAACAAATAAGAGCCTGAGACAGAGTATGGTTATTTATACAGTCTTTGTCTACGGCTCAGGTTTCTGCCAAATACGCATACAATTACCCGGTTGACTGTGATAGTTCGTGCACTGACAATTCAGCCGCTTAATGTATTTACTACAATGAGAATGCAGAAAACTCACACTTGTCTCATTTGTACGCTGCGTAATTTGCGCAGTCATCACTCAATTTTGGGAATTTATGGAAGCCTATCTACAACATCTGGTCGCTCAGTCGGTGGGCTTTGCATTAATTATTGTCGCCGTGGTGGCTTTCTTCGAGTCGCTGGCGCTGGTGGGCCTGATCCTTCCGGGTACTGTCATGATGGCGACGCTGGGGACGCTGATCGGCAGCGGTCAGGTGGGACTGTACGAAGCCTGGCTGGCTGCGGGACTGGGATGTTTCTTCGGTGACTGGGCCTCGTATTTTATTGGCCGTGGTTTCAAGGAGCCGCTGCATCGCTGGCGTTTCCTCAGGCGTTACCAGTCTTTACTGGATAAAACCGGTTACGCGCTGGATCGCCACAGTTTTGCGACAGTGATTATCGGCCGCTTCATCGGGCCAACACGCCCGCTGGTGCCGATGGTTGCCGGTATGCTGAATTTGCCGCCGTATAAATTTGCACCGCCGAATATTATCGGCTGCATCACCTGGCCACCGGTGTATTTTCTGCCAGGCATTCTGGCAGGCGTTGCCATTGATATTCCGGCCAGCCACAACAGTTCGGTATTCAAATGGATGTTGTTTGCTGCCGTGGTATTGATCTGGCTGAGTGCCTGGTTGCTGTGGCGGTGGATCCGTTCGGGGAAAAGCTCACCTGACGCGATGAATAAATGGTTGCCATTACCGCGTCTGCGCGTGGCTTGTGTACTGAGTCTTGTGGCGACAGCCGTGAGCCTGGTGATGTTGAGCAAACAGCCGATGATGCCGGTTTATGGTCATTTGCTGTGGAAAGTGATCACCCGCTGATCCCCGGTGTTATTCCCAACACTCTGGCCTGCGGCGCACTGCCGTCGGCCAGCGCCTGCGTCGGCCCGTCGTAAAAAATCCGGCCGTCAACAATCAGCAGCGTTCGCGGTGCAATCCTTGCGGCATCATCGAGATTGTGTGACACCATCAGCAGGGTAAGATTACGTTGCCCGCATACCTTATCCAGCAACGTGAGCATCTCACTGCGCAGCGCCGGATCGAGTGCGGAAAAGGGTTCATCAAGCAGTAAAACCGGCTGGCTGCGCAGCAGACAACGCGCCAGTGCCACACGCTGACGCTGGCCGCCGGAAAGCTGTGATGGCAGCCGGTCCAGACATTCGGCCAGCCCGACCTGTTGCGCGATGTTTTCAAGTTCCTGCTTCTGTTGCGCGGTCAGTTTCAGCCCCGGATGTAATCCCAGCCCCATGTTCTGACGCACCGTCAGATGCGAGAACAGGTTATTTTCCTGAAACAGCATCGACACCGGACGCCTGGCCGGAGGTGTCGTGCTGTGATCTGCGCCGTTGAGCAGGATCTTTCCGCTGACCGGTGCCAGAAAACCGGCGACCAGACTCAGTAAGGTACTTTTCCCTGCGCCACTCGGGCCGAGTATCGCCACACGTTCACCGGCATCGATGTGTAAATCGAAGCGCATCGGCAGATGTTCGTACAAATACGTCAGTTTATTCAGCGTCAGCATGGCGGCCCGGCAGTTTCTCAATCAGAGTGAATAACAGAAAGCATAGCAGCAGTAATAACAGCGCCGTCACCGCACCATCCTGGCTGCGGTAGGAGCCGATCTGCTGATACAGATAAAACGGCAGGGTGCGGAAATTCTCATTGCCGAACAAGGCAATGACACCGAAATCCCCCAGCGAAAGCACACAGGCAAACGCCAGTGCCTGCGCAAGCGGACGTTTCAGTGCGCTGAGTTCGACCCGGCGCAGCCGATACCAGCCGTGCATATCCAGCGAAAGGCACAGCAGCGTATAACGATCTGCCACGTCGCGCATCGGGTTATCCAGCACTTTTAACGCATAAGGTACGGCCATCAGCGCATTCGTGAGGATCACCAGCGGCCAGGGGGACTGCGGTAAACCCAGGGTATCGCCGAGCAGCAGAAAAAAGCCGGTGGCCAGCACAATACCCGGCATTGCGAGGATCAGCATACCGCTCATATCCATCGCCTGTGCCCAGCTGTTTCTCTGGCGTAAACGCAGTTCGCGGCTGCTCCACAGCAGCATCATGGTCAGCAGCACACACAATAATCCGCTGCCCAGCGCGATACGTACTGATGTCCATAATGCCTGCCAGAGTGCGGGTTGCTGCAAAACACCCACGGCTGCCCGGTTTACGCCATCAGTAATCACGGCGAGTAACGGCGGCAGGATCAGCAGCAACGCGAGGCCAATCAGCACGGCATCGGCGATGCGGCGCGGCCAGGAATCGTCGGGATTACGCCAGCGCTGAGAATGCGTTTGCCCGACCGGCAACGCCTGACTGAGTTTCTGACTGAGCAATACCAGAGCCAGACAACAAAATAGCTGGATCAGCGCCAGGCTAGCCGCGCGGCTTAAATCGTAGTCGTAGCTCAGCGCCTGATAAATGGCGAGTTCAATGGTCGTCGCCTGCGGACCGCCGCCCAGGGAAAGGACGGTGGCGAAGCTGGCGAAACACAGCATAAAAATTAAGGCGGCAGCGGGGAAAATCTGCCGGCGCAACGCGGGCCATTCCACGAAGCGGAATTGCTGCCAGACATTCATGCCCAGTTGGGCGGCCAGCTGGCGCTGTTCAACAGCGATATTTTCCAGTGCCTGCACTAAAAGACGGGTCGCCAGCGGCAGATTGAAAAACACGTGCGCCAGCAAAATCCCCTGTAATCCATAGGGCGAGAAATGATAATCCATGCCCAGCCAGCCGCAAATCTGCGCCAGCCAGCCCTGCCTGCCGTAGACACTGAGAATGCCAAACACCGCCACCAAAACTGGCAATACCAGCGTCATCGCGCATAAGCGCAATAACAGCTGGCGGCCGGGAAAACGGCGACGGAACAACGTGCGGGCCAGCAAAATGGCCGGCAGCACTGAGCATAGCGCTGAAAGCAGCGCCTGCCAGAAGGTAAAGCGGATCACGTGCCAGAGATAAGGATCCTGCCAGAGGGCGGGGCCGCTCATCTGTGGCGCATGACGCCACAGAGAGCCTAAGGCCAGTGCGGCCACCAGCAACATAGCCAGCGACGCGATGACCCCCGGCCACAGCCAGCGCGGGATCAACGGCTGACGGCGTTCTGCCATGCCTGAATCCACTGGCTGCGGTGAGTGGCGACATCCTGTGCGCTGTATTGCAGGGATTTCGCTGGCACGGTCAGCTGTTTAAAGGCGTCAGGCAACGGCGTATTCACGATCGGATACATCCAGTTGCCGGTCGGGATCACTTTCTGGAAATCTTCCGTGGTGACGAACTTCATGAACTGTTCAGCCAGTTTCGGTTGCCTGCTGTTTGCCAGCTGCCCTGCAACTTCAACCTGCATATAATGACCTTCAGTGAAGTCCGCTGCGGCGTAGTTATCTTTCTTCTCTTCAACAATATGGTATGCCGGAGAAGTGGTGTAGCTCAGTACCAGATCGCTTTCGCCTTTGAGGAATAAACCGTAAGCCTCGCTCCAGCCTTTGGTGACGGTAACGGTTTTCTTCGCCAGTTTTTGCCAGGCTAGCGGGGCTTTGTCGCCATAAACTTTTTGCATCCACAGCATCAGGCCCAGACCCGGCGTGCTGGTGCGCGGATCCTCATAAATAACTTTCCATTTCTGGTCGCTGTTAATCAGCTCATCAAGGCTTTTTGGCGGGTTCTTGAGTTTATTTTTGTCATAGACGAACGCGAAATAGCCGTAATCGTAAGGCACGAACGTGCTGTCATTCCAGCCACCCGGCACCGTTAGTGTGGCGCTGGTTTTCGGCGCTTTGGCAAATAAACCGGTTTGTTCTGCCGCCTGCAGCAGGTTGTTATCCAGACCGAGGACGACATCAGCTTTGCTGTTTTTACCTTCCATCCGCAGACGGTTCAGCAAAGACACGCCATCTTCCAGCGCCACGTATTTCAGTTCACAGCCGCATTGCGCCTCAAAGGCTTTTTTAATGGCCGGACCGGGGCCCCAGTCGGCAGAGAATGAATCGTAGGTGTATACCGTCAGAACAGGTTTTGCAGCCAATGCAGGTGCAGAAAGTAACAGCAGGCAGGACAATAATTTTTTCAACTTTGCGCTCCAAAAAAATGAAAGGGCAAAGGATTTTGAGTGAGCATCGCGCAGTCTCAAATCCCTCCGCCGGTATCAACCGGATCAGGTTCGACGGGTCTATATCTCAGCCAAACTTGCTGCGCAGGTGTTGATCCGGCGTCGGGCAGTGCTCGAAATGCTCACGTACTTTGTGTACGCTCCGCTTTCTCCGCGCTGGCCTTCACCGGCTGAACACTTGCTCGCGGCGTTTACATCGCTGCTTTAACAAGTCGGGCACCCCGTTGAGAACGGATGTCATTCTAGTGATTAACGGCGCGATGCGATAGTCCGATTAACTGTCAGGTGGCGCAAACCAGGCGGATTTAAAGTCGAACCAGCCGAGGGTATTCATGCGCACGCCGCGCATACTGCGTTGACCCTGCAATACCAGCCAGTGATGGAACAGCGGGTGGATCTGATGGCTGACCGTCTGTTTCTGACTCCATGTCGCCATCGATAAGTTCCCTGCGTGCCACTGCGCGGCATCGTCGTTCATCTCTTCGCTGAAGCAATGCCTGGCCAGTGGCAATTCGTAGAAATGCGCGAATAATGAAAACTCCAGCGGCAGGGTGAAGTTGGCACTGCCGAGCCATACATCACTTTTAGCGTCGCCGCGGTGCCAGACTGCGTAATCCACTACCTGAGTAATCAGTTCGATACCTTCAGCCACCAGCAGCGGTTTCAGCGCATTACAAATGGCCTGATGTTCGGAGTGCTCGCCGTAAAATGTCAGTGTTATCTGCGTCAGATTTTGCGGTCTGGGCGGACGCGGCTGCGGCGCTTTATGATGCCATCGCGGCAAAAGGCCGTACGCCGGGGACCAGTAGCGCTGATAAATGGGTTCCGCATTATTCAGCAGAGCGATGGGGTTGAGTAAATCGCACAACCACTGGCGTGTTTCTTCTGATTGTCCGACCGGTGAACGCTGGTCAAAAAGCAGGAAATAGCAGCCTTCTTCAAGGCGGCTTTCCAGCTCGCTTTTGCCGGATTCATCGGCCTGAAGCTGCACGCCGGAATGCACCAGCTCTTCACTCAGTTCCGGTAGTACCCAGATATTCACTTCATCAATAAGCGCCCGGAAGCCAAAATAATCGTCAAAGGCGCGGATGCGCAGCTGCGTTTTAATATTACGTACCACGGCGTAAGGACCGGTGCCGACCGGATGGCGGGCAAAATCAGGCAGGGACTGCCATTCCTGTGGCAGGATCATGGCGTGGATATTGCCGAACAGCCATGGCAGCCAGCGATCGGGTTCATTCAGATGGATATCGATGACATTCGGCGTGGGCGTTGTGACTGACTTCAGGTTGCTGAACAACGGATGCGATTTCAGGCGCATAAAAGTAGTGATGATATCCGCCATCCCGAGTTCACGGCCGTGATGAAAATGAATGGCGGGACGCAGATAAAACCGCCAGTGTAGCGGAGAAACTTTCTGCCAGTGATGGGCTAAATCGGCTTCTGCTTCCCCATTTTCCTCATTTATGCGTGTCAGACCGCTGAAGATCTGTCTGGCAATATGGGTTTCTGAACGGCGCAACATAGTGCCGGGCAGCAGGTTAATCAGCGGACGATAATACAGCACGCGCAGGATATGTTTGCCCTGGCGAAAACTGCGTCCGAGCTGTGACAGCAGCATCTGACGCACCCTCGTTTTGTCGCCGACCAGTTGCACCAGTTGATCAATGCTATCTTGTTCCAGCAACTCCTCGGCGCGCTGTTGCTGGAGTGCCAGCCCGGTATACAAAAAACGCAGGGTAGATCGTTTGCCGCGTCCGGCTTCAGCATCCCACGTCAGCCAGCCCCGTTGCTGCATGGTGCTGAGCAACGATCGCATATGTCTGCGCGAGCAGTTCAGAACCTCAGACAACGCCTGTAAGGTGGTTTTGGTGTCTTCACCGTGACAACTTTGCCACAAGCGGATGAACTGTTGTTGCAAACGGGACGAGGGCATAAAAGAGGAACTCCGTGAGCGATTTTCATCAATTTATCTTTCCCCATATTACTCCGATACTGTTTCTCAACCAAAGCCTGTTGTGAATGACCGGAGGTCAGCATGAAACGCCAGTTAACTGCCCGTTTTTATCAGTTTTACTTCAAGGCCATCAGACAAGGCGCGGAGAAAAACCGTGCTGACTGGCTGTCATGGGTGCCGGTGCAGTACCGGATGGATATTCTGGCGCGGCTGACGCAGTGGGATATGGATTCCATGAATGACGAGGAATACCGTCAGCGGATGTAAGCCCCCGTATCACAACGGCAACCGAATCCGATTTTCTGAGTAATGGTGTATTGTCACCAGCCAGTGAGGTAACTCACTGGTTTTTTTATGCACATTATCCCCTTCACATTTCAAGCTGCAGATGCGTTGGTTGCTCTTGCTCACCCGAATCAGGGACTTATGTCAGCTCATCGGGATTCGCGCGATTGCCGCCGTTCTGCAACCCGAACTGTTTGGGTATACACTGTATGTTTTGCCGTAAGACATTCATTTCTCAGGGACGACGTTATGTCAAAACCTCGTATTAATGCCATTTATGTCACCTTTCTGGTGGTGTCCTTGCTGTGTGGTATTGCAGGGGCGCTGCAGGCGCCCACACTCAGCTTGTTTCTGACCAACGAAGTGAAAGTCCGCCCGTTGTGGGTTGGCTTCTTCTATACCGTCAATGCGCTGGCGGGGATCGCAATCAGTTTTCTGCTGGCTAACCGTTCGGACAACAAAGGCGACCGGCGAAAATTGCTGATGTTCTGCTGCCTGATGGCGCTCGGTAATAGCCTGGTCTTTGCGTTCAGCCGCGATTACCTGGTGCTGATCACCGTTGGTGTCCTGCTGGCAGCAATAGGTAATGCTTCGATGCCACAGCTCTTTGCGCTGGCGCGTGAACATGCGGATCGCTCTGCCAGCGAAGTGGTGATGTTCAGCTCAATGATGCGTGCAATGCTCTCGCTGGCCTGGGTGCTTGGCCCGCCATTGTCGTTCATGGTGGCGCTTAACTATGGTTTTACGCCAATGTACCTGAGTGCGGCGGCGGTGTTTGTGGGCAGCATACTGATGATCTTCTTTTTCCTGCCTTCAGTGCCACGCCTTGAACTGCCGGTGGACGAAAAGGTGGTGCATGCCAGTGCCTGGCGTAATAAAGATGTTCGTCTGCTGTTCTTTTCCTCTTTGCTGATGTGGACCTGCAATATCATGTATGTCATTGATATGCCGCTGTACATCACCCATGATTTAGGCCTCCCGGAAGGGCTGGCGGGGTTGCTGATGGGGACCGCCGCCGGGCTGGAAATTCCGGCGATGTTGCTGGCCGGGTATCTGGTGAAACGCACCGGCAAACGTAAGCTGATGCTGTATGCCGTCGCAAGCGGTGTGATTTTCTATGCCGGGCTGGTGGCATTTCAGTTCAAGGCGGCGCTGATGATCCTGCAACTGTTCAACGCGATTTTCATCGGCATCGTGGCGGGGATCGGCATGCTGTATTTTCAGGATCTGATGCCGGGAAGAGCTGGCTCCGCGACCACGCTGTTCACCAACAGTATTTCGACCGGTGTGATTTGTGCCGGTTTGTTGCAGGGTTTTATCGTGGAAAGCGTGGGTCATTATCCGGTTTACTGGGCGGCGACCGCGCTGGCCGTGGTGGCGCTCGGGCTGATGTATAAAGTCAAAGATGTCTGACCCGTTCAGATAAATAAAAACCCGCGGTGTACGCGGGTTTTTTTATGCTTATTTTCAGGAGATCAGTGCATAAAGGCAGGCTGATTTTTCTCGTAGCCGGAGATATTTTCTTCATGCTGCAAGGTCAGGCCAATGCTGTCCAGACCATTGATCATGCAGTGGCGACGGAAGCTGTCGATTTCAAACGGATAGCTTTTGTCACCCGCTTTAACGGTCTGTGCTTCCAGATCCACTTCGAACTGAATACCTTCGTTGTTTTTCACCAGCTCGAAAAGTTCGTCCACTTCGGCTTCGCTCAGTGTAATTGGCAGCAACTGGTTATTGAACGAGTTACCGTAGAAAATATCGGCAAAGCTCGGCGCGATCACTGCATGGAAACCGTAGTCAGTCAGTGCCCATGGCGCATGTTCACGGGAAGAACCGCAGCCAAAGTTTTCGCGTGCCAGCAAAATGCTCGCGCCTTTGTAGCGTGGTTTGTTCAGCACGAAATCAGGGTTTGGCACCTGACCGGCATCGTCCAGAAAACGCCAGTCATTAAACAGATGCTGGCCGAAACCGGTACGGGTCACTTTCTGCAAAAACTGTTTGGGAATGATGGCATCGGTATCGACGTTAGCTGCATCCAGCGGAACCACCAGACCGATGTGTTGGGTAAATTTAGCCATGGTGTTTTTCCTCAGTTCAGTTCACGGATATCAGCGAAACGGCCGGTGACAGCCGCCGCCGCCGCCATTGCCGGACTGACCAGATGCGTACGGCCGCCACGACCCTGACGGCCTTCAAAGTTACGGTTGCTGGTGGATGCGCAACGCTCACCCGGTTCCAGGCGGTCATTATTCATCGCCAGGCACATAGAACAGCCTGGCAGACGCCATTCGAAACCGGCTTCGATGAAGATTTTATCCAGACCTTCTTCTTCAGCCTGCGCTTTTACCGGGCCGGAGCCAGGGACCACGATGGCCTGCACACCGCTGGCGACTTTACGACCCTGGGCTATCGCTGCCGCAGCGCGTAAGTCTTCGATGCGTGAGTTGGTGCAGGAACCGATGAAGACTTTATCAATCGCCACGTCGGTCAGTTTAATGCCCGGCTGCAAATCCATATACGCCAGGGCTTTTTCAGCCGATGCACGTTCTACCGGATCAGCAAACGAGGCAGGATAAGGGATGGTTTGATTCACAGCCATTACCTGACCCGGGTTGGTGCCCCACGTGACTTGCGGTGCTATTTCGGAGGCATCCAGCGTCACAACGCTGTCGAATTTCGCACCCTCTTCTGTTTTCAGGGTTTTCCAGTATTCCACTGCCGCGTCCCAGTTCTGGTCTTTCGGCGCAAACTGACGTCCTTTCAGATAGGCAAACGTGGTTTCGTCCGGCGCAACCAGACCGGCTTTCGCACCCATTTCAATCGCCATGTTGCACAGGGTCATACGACCTTCCATGCTCAGCGCCTCAATGGCTTTACCGCAGAATTCTACAACGTGACCCGTACCGCCAGCGCTGCCGGTTTTACCGATGATCGCCAGAACGATATCTTTCGCCGTGATACCGACAGGTGCATCGCCAGTCACTTCGATTTTCATGGTTTTGGCGCGACCCTGTTTCAGGGTTTGCGTCGCCAGAACGTGTTCCACTTCTGATGTACCGATACCGAAGGCCAGCGAACCAAACGCACCGTGCGTGGCAGTATGGGAATCACCACACACAATGGTCATGCCCGGCAAGGTCATGCCCTGCTCAGGGCCGATAACGTGAACGATGCCCTGATACGGGTGGTTCAGGTCATACAACTGCACGCCGAATTCAGCACAATTCTTGATTAATTCCTGCATCTGAATGCGTGCCATTTCGCCGCTCGCATTGATGTCTTTAGTTTGCGTGGACACGTTGTGATCCATGGTCGCAAACGTTTTACCCGGCTGACGTACCTGACGGCCCATCGCACGCAGGCCATCGAACGCCTGCGGAGAGGTCACTTCGTGAACCAGGTGGCGGTCAATGTATAACAATGGCGTTTCGTTTTGCGCTTCGTAAACCACATGCGCATCAAACAATTTCTGATACAGAGTCTTGGCCATGTTATGCCCCTTCTTTTACAAAGCGGGCAATGATATCGCCCATTTCACTGGTACCCAGCGCCTGCTGGCCGTTAGCCAAATCACCGGTGCGGTGGCCTGCTTCCAGTGCTTTATTAACGGCCTGCTCGATAGCCTTGGCCGCGTCATCAGCGCCCAGGCTGTAACGCAGTAACAGCGCGGCAGACAGAATTTGTGCAATCGGGTTGGCTATGTTTTTACCGGCGATATCCGGCGCTGAGCCGCCCGCGGGTTCAAACAGACCAAACGCCTGCTCGTTCATGCTGGCTGAAGGCAGCATCCCCATCGAACCGGTGATCATCGCGCATTCGTCCGACAGGATGTCGCCGAACAGGTTTGAACACAGCAACACGTCAAACTGCGACGGATCTTTAATCAGCTGCATGGTCGCGTTATCGATATACATGTGGCTCAGGCTGACATCCGGATAATCTTTGGCGATTTCATTCACCACTTCGCGCCACATAATCGAAGTCTGCAAGACGTTGGCTTTATCGATGGAGGTCACTTTACTGCGGCGTTTGCGCGCCGATTCAAAGGCGATGCGGGCGATACGTTCAATCTCAAAGCGGTAATATACTTCGGTATCAAACGCTTTCTCGTGCATGCCCTGACCTTCGCGGCCTTTAGGCTGACCGAAGTAAATACCGCCTGTCAGTTCGCGGACACACAGAATGTCGAAACCTTTTGCAGCGATATCGGCACGCAGCGGACAAAACTCTTCCAGCCCCTGATACAGGCGGGCAGGGCGCAGATTGCTGAACAACTTGAAATGTTTACGCAGGGGCAATAATGCGCCACGCTCAGGCTGATCGTTCGGGGGCAGATGTTCCCACTTCGGGCCACCCACGGAGCCAAACAGGATCGCATCAGCTTGTTCGCAACCGGCGACGGTCGCTGGCGGCAAGGGACTGCCGTGTTTGTCGATGGCTGCGCCACCCACATCGTATTCGCTGGTGGTGATCTTCAGGCCAAAACGCTGACGTACGGCATCCAGCACTTTGTATGCCTGGGCCATGACTTCCGGGCCAATTCCGTCTCCGGGTAAGACGGCAATATGATGGGTCTTGCTCATGTTCACACCGTTTCCTGATTATTTTGAATGTTGTTGTGTTGCTGACCTGTCTGCTGCAAACGTTGCTTTTCGATCTCAACTTGTTTGCTGCGCCAGATGTTATTCAGTACATGTACCATCGCTTTTGCGGAGGATTCGACAATGTCTGTCGCCAGCCCGACACCGTGGAAGCGGCGGCCATTGAAGGAGACGACTACGTCAACCTGGCCCAGCGCATCGCGGCCCTGACCTTTGGCGCTCAGCTGGTATTTCACCAGTTCAATCTGATAACCGGTGATGCGGTTGATGGCCTGATAAACGGCGTCAACCGGGCCGTTGCCGGTGGCGGCTTCGGTAATGATTTCTTCGCCACAGGCCAGATTAACTGACGCGGTGGCGGTAATCTTAGAGCCGGACTGCACACTAAAGTTATCCAGGCGGTAGAATTCAGGCTCTTCCTGCTGCTTGTTAATGAAGACCAGCGCTTCTAAATCGTAGTCGAAAACCTGGCCTTTTTTGTCCGCCAGTTTCAGGAATGCGGCATACAGATGATCCAGGTTGTAATCGGATTCTTTGTAGCCCATTTCTTCCATACGATGTTTAACGGCAGCACGGCCGGAACGGGAAGTCAGGTTCAGTTGAACCTGGTTCAGGCCGATGGATTCCGGTGTCATGATTTCGTAGTTTTCGCGGTTTTTCAGCACGCCATCCTGATGGATACCTGAAGAGTGCGCGAAGGCATTAGAGCCGACAATGGCTTTATTGCCCGGGATAGGCATGTTAGTGATCTGGCTGACAATCTGGCTGGTACGGTAGATTTCTTTGTGATTGATGTTGGTGTGAACGTTCATGTAGTCACTGCGGGTGCGGATCGCCATGATCACCTCTTCCAGCGCAGTGTTACCGGCGCGTTCACCGATACCGTTCAGCGTGCCTTCAACCTGCCGCGCACCGGCCTGAATCGCAGCGATGGAGTTACCGACTGCCATGCCCAGATCATCGTGGCAATGCACAGAGATAATCGCCTTATCAATATTGGGCACGCGCTCATACAAATTGGTGATGATGCCACCGAACTGAACCGGCGTGGTGTAACCGACGGTGTCGGGGATGTTGATGGTGGTCGCACCGGCTTTAATCGCAGCTTCTACCACACGGCACAGGTTATCCAGCGGGGTCCGGCCTGCATCTTCGCACGAGAATTCAACGTCATCGGTATAGTTACGGGCGCGTTTTACGGAGTGTGTGGCCATCTCCAGCACCTGATCAAATGAACGCTTCAGTTTAGATTCAATGTGCAGGGTAGAAGTGGCCAGGAATACGTGAATGCGGAAGGCCTCTGCCACGCGCAATGCTTCGGCGGCGGCGTCAATATCACCGTCTACGCAACGGGCCAGACCACAAACACGGCTGTTTTTAATCTGGCGCGCAATAGTTTGTACAGACTCGAAATCACCGGGAGAGGAGACCGGGAAGCCGACTTCCATCACATCAACGCCCATTCTTTCCAGCGCCATTGCAATTTGAATCTTCTCTTTAACACTCAGGCTGGCTTGTAACGCCTGTTCACCGTCACGCAGCGTGGTATCGAAAATAATGACTTGCTCGCTCATGGGTTATTCCTTGTCTGCTTTTATTTTCGCGCCCTGCGGGGAGATAAAAAAAAACCCGCGCATCGGCGCGGGT
>NZ_JAFMOS010000428.1 GCF_019049755.1 Rahnella perminowiae | reverse complement strand
CATTCTGCGCTGGGCTGGATGACCCCGTCAGAATTTGCTGAGAAGTCTGCCGGTTGCCAGAATACACAACCAACATGAAGCCGGTTATTCCTGATTATGAATGGATCACATACGGGGAGCGGGTCAGGACTGATGGGGTCAATGCCATCGCTGGCCTCACGTCAGGGTGCACTTTCCACCATCCCCGGTGCCGTGCCGTTACCCAAAGACATGCCGCAGGGATGCCGTTTTTCAACGCGCTGTCCGTTTGCCGCCGAACGCTGCCACCGGGAGCGCCCGCCGTTGCGCGCCCTGAATCAGTCGCCGCATCACGTCGCCTGTTTCTTCGCACCGCTGGAAAACCATTTCACGTTGTCCGCCGAAGGAGCCTGCGCATGAGCCTCGCCCCCCGCCCCATTCTGGAAGCCGCCGGACTGAGCAAAGTCTTTAAAGGCCCGTCATCATTATTCAGCACACCGAAAATCGTGCAGGCAGTCGATCGTGTGTCCTTACGCGTCTGGCACGGCGAAACGCTGGCGATTGTCGGCGAATCCGGCTCAGGAAAATCGACACTGGGCCGGCTGTTGTTGCAACTGCTCAGCGCCTCTGACGGTGACGTATTCTACGAAGGCGAAAACCTGAAACAGTTTTCCGCTGACCAGATGAAAAAACTGCGCCGCGACCTGCAAATCATCTTTCAGGATCCGTTTGCCTCACTCAACCCGCGCATGACCGTGGAAGAGATCGTTGGCGAGCCGCTGTGGCTGCACAACATTGTCAGGGGTAAAGCGGACAGGCAGGCGAAAGTACGTGAACTGCTGACCACCGTCGGCCTGCCATCCGCTTTCAGTAACCGCTATCCCCATGAGTTTTCCGGCGGCCAGCGCCAGCGCATCGGTATCGCCCGCGCGCTGGCGTCCTCGCCGAAACTGCTGCTGGGAGATGAACCGGTGTCGGCGCTCGATGTGTCGGTGCAGGCGCAGGTGGTCAATCTGCTGGAAAGCCTGAAACAACAGTTCGGGCTGACGATGATTATCGTCGCACACGGTCTGGCCGTGATCCGCCATATGAGCGACCGCGTAGCGGTGATGTACCTCGGGCAAATCGTCGAACTGGCCAGCACCGATGACATTTTTGATCAGCCGCTGCATCCGTATACCCAGGCGCTGATCGCGTCCGCGCCGCTGCTCACGCCCGGCGTTAAACGGCCGGTGCCGGTGCTGCAGGGCGACATGCCCAATCCGGCCAATATGCCTTCCGGCTGCCGTTTCCATACCCGTTGCGCCTATGCCACCGACGCATGTCGGCAGGTGGAGCCGCAACTTGAAACTGTCAGTGACAACCGCATGGTGGCCTGCCACCGCTGGAGCGAACTGCAACGGGATCGCACCTCGGTGCTGATTCCGTCGCCGTCCGCTGCATTTACCTTACGGCGTGCGCTGTTTGAACAGGCAAGCCAGTCCCGGCTTTCACTTTCCACCCCAACATCAACCCAGGGAACCCGACCATGAGATATGCACCCCGCTTAACTGCCTGCATTCCGGCCTTAATGTTGCTGACGTCTGCGGGCCTTGCCCACGCAGAAAGCACCCTGCGCGTCGGCCTTGGCAGCGATCCTGACATGCTGGATCCGGCCACGGCGCGCACCTATTACGGACGTTTCGTGTTCAGCGCCATGTGTGAGCGTCTGGTGGATGTCGATCAACACCTTAAAATCGTGCCGGGCCTGGCGAAAGACTGGTCATACAGCGAGGACGGCAAAACGCTGACCATGAATTTGCGCGAAGGCGTGACCTTCCATGATGGCGAGAAATTTGATGCACAGTCGGTGAAATACAACATCGAACGCTACCTGACGCTGCCGGGTTCCCTGCGTAAAAGTGAGTTGTCATCTGTTGAATCCGTCGACGTCACCGCGCCGTACACCGTGGTTTTCCACCTGAAAACGGCGGACGC
The DNA here is from genome assembly GCF_019049755.1 of Rahnella perminowiae. GTDB lineage: Bacteria > Pseudomonadota > Gammaproteobacteria > Enterobacterales > Enterobacteriaceae > Rahnella > Rahnella perminowiae. The sequence goes on along the minus strand of NZ_JAFMOS010000428.1, from coordinate 7,130 downwards.
TGCGCTGCTGATGCAACTGACCGACCGCGCGGGCACCATTCTGGCCCCTGCGGCCACTGCCAAAGGCAACGTGGCGGCGCACCCGGTCTGTTCCGGTCCGTATGAATTTGTCAGCCGCGTTCAGCAGGACCGCATTGTGCTCAAACGCTTTGATAACTACTGGAACAAAGGCGCGTATCACTTTGATAAAGTGGTGTTTCTGCCGATTCCGGATGCGTCAGTACGCTTAGCCAACCTGCGTGCAGGCGATCTGGATATTACCGAAGGCATTGCTGCCAGCGACACCGCAACGGTCAAAGCCGACAGCAATTTGCAACTGGCGAGCACCACCGGCCTCGGGTACATGGGGCTGACGATCAATATCGCCAACGGCACCGCCAACACCAATACGCCGCTGGCGAAAGATGCCCGCGTGCGTCAGGCACTGTCGCTGGCGATTGACCGCGACGCACTGAACCAGGTGGTCTTCCAGGGGCAATACACCCCGGCGAATCAGGCCTTCTCGCCTGCCAGCCCGTATCACGCTGACATTCCGGTGCCCAAACGCGATATCGAAAAAGCCAAAGCGCTGCTGGCACAAGCCGGCGTAAAAACCCCAATGACTATCGATTTCCTGGTCGCCAACAACCCGACGTCACAGCAGGTTGCGCAGGTACTTCAGGCGATGGTCAGCGAAGCGGGCATTAACCTGAATCTGCAAATGACGGAGTACGCCACGCTGCTTGATCGCCAGCAACGCGGTGAATTCAAAATGAGCATGTCCGGCTGGTCAGGACGTCCGGATCCTGATGGCAATATTTTCTCATTCATCCATACCCAAGGCGGCCTGAACGACGGCAAATACAGTAATCCGCAGGTCGATCAGTGGTTACAGGAAGCGCGTCTGACCAGCGATGTGGAAAAACGTAAGGCACTGTACAAACAGGTGGTTGAGCAGGAAAACATCGACGACCCGCTGTTATACCTGTACTTCGAACCGCGTATTTTCGGCATGAGTAAAAAAGTCAGCGGTTTTGTGCCTTACGCCGACGGCCTGATCCGGTTACGGGGTCTGACACTGAACAAATAATTGACTGGGGATAGACGATGTTAGAACTGGTGATGAAACGGCTGATTTCAGCCATACCGACACTGTTTCTGGTTACGCTGATGGTGTTCTCGTTGCAGAAATTACTGCCCGGCGACCCGATCACCGCGATGGCCGGTGAGGAGCGGGATCCGGCAGTGATTGCGCAGTTACGCGAGCAATATCATCTTAATGACCCGATCCCCAGCCAGTATTTCCACTGGGTCGGCAACGCGCTGCGCGGCGATTTCGGCACCTCGCTGCGCACGCAGGAACCGGTATTACAACTGATCGCCAGCAAACTGCCGGTCACGCTGGAACTGTCGCTGCTGGCAATGATCGTGGCGCTGATTATCGGCATCACCATGGGCGTGCTCGCGGCAGTTCATAAAGGCACATGGATAGATAACGGTACCAATTTTCTGGCGCTGTCGGGAATTTCGATCCCTCATTTCTGGCTGGGTGTGCTGCTGATTATGCTGTTCTCGGTGAAACTGCACTGGCTTCCGGCGTCCGGTTACGTGCCATTCTCAGAAGATCCGCTGCAAAACCTGAAAACCATGCTGCTGCCTGCGGCGGTGCTCGGTACCGGGCTTTCTGCCACCCTGATGCGCCACACACGTGCGGCGATGATTGCGGTGCTGAAAGCCGATTACATCCGCACTGCCCGTGCCAAAGGCCTGCTGCCGAAAAAGGTGATCATGAAACACGCGCTGCGCAATGCGCTGGTGCCGGTCATCACGCTCACCACGCTGCTGTTCGGCGAACTGCTGGGCGGCGCGGTGCTCAGCGAGCAGGTTTTCACTATTCCGGGCTTTGGCAAAATGATCGTTGATTCAGTGTTCAATCGCGATTACGCCGTGGTTCAGGGCGTGGTGATGGTGGTCGCGGTCGGTTTTCTGCTGATGAATCTGCTGGCCGACGTGCTGTACGTGCTGGTCAACCCCCGCATGCGGAGAGCCTGAGATGAGCGCTTCTGTGATTTCCGTGACAACGTCACTCCCTGCCCGCGAACCGAACCGCGTGCTGCGCAAATTCCTGCGCAACAAAAGCGCGGTGACCGGCGCGGTGCTGGTCGCAATGTTCGCGATAATGGCGTTGCTCGCCCCGTGGATTTCGCCGTTTGACCCGATCAAAGCGGATTTTATGGCCGTGCGTAAAGCCCCTTCCGCTCTGCACTGGCTGGGCACCGATGAACTGGGGCGTGACATTTTATCGCGCCTGTTTTGGGGAGCCCGCACCTCGCTGATGGCCGGTTGTGTGTCGGTGATTATCGCGATTGTGATCGGCGTTCCGCTGGGGCTTCTCGCCGGTTTCTGGCAGGGCTGGCTGGACAGCATTATTTCCCGTGTGGTTGAAGCGTTGCTGTCGTGTCCGTTTCTGGTGCTGGCGATTGCGCTGGGGGCATTTCTCGGCCCGAGCCTTGGCAATGCGATGATCGCCATCGGGCTTTCTGCCATGCCGATTTTCGCCCGCCTGACCCGAGCGCAGGTAATGAGTATCCGCAACGAAGAATATATTGAAGGGGCGCGGGCAATCGGCCTGCCCGACCGCTGGATCCTCTGGCGCTATGTGCTGCCGAATGTGTTATCGCCGATCCTGGTGCAGGCGACGCTGGCGATTGCTTCGGCGATCATCACCGAAGCCAGCCTGTCGTTCCTCGGCCTCGGCCAGCAACCGCCGGACGCCTCGTGGGGTGCGATGCTCAACACGGCGCGCAGCTTCCTTGAGCAGTCGCCATGGATGTCGATTTTCCCCGGTCTGGCGATTTTCCTCACTGTACAGGGTTTCAATTTGCTGGGTGACGGGCTGCGTGATGCGCTCGACCCGCGTTCCGAATAAACCGTTTGCTGCTTTTTTAAGGAAGAATACATGTCTGAGAATTACGATTTTAACGTGGCTTATCCGACCCTGCGTCCGACCATGATGGGCGACAATGCGGTCTGCGCATCACAGCCGCTGGCCGCCCAGGCGGGCATGAAAATGCTGATGCTGGGCGGAAACGCCGCCGACGCGGCCATCGCCACCGCCATCGCACTCACCGTGCTCGAACCCAGCGGCAACGGCGCAGGCAGCGACGCATTCGCGATCGTCTGGGACGGCAAAAAAGCCCACGGACTTAATGCATCAGGCCGTTCACCGGCGGCGTGGACGCCGGAATATTTCGCCGCCAAAGGGTTAGACGCCGTACCGACCTATGGCTGGGATGCGGTCACCGTACCGGGCGCCGTCTCCGGCTGGGTGGCACTGGCAAAACGCTTCGGCACCCTGCCGCTGTCCACACTGGCACAACCGGCGATTGATTATGCCCGCAACGGTTTTCCGGTATCGCCGCTGATTGGTCGCCTGTGGGAGATCGCGGTGAAAAAACTGCATAACCAGCCAGGCTTTATGGAATGTTTCGCCCCAGACGGACGTGCGCCAAAAATCGGGGAAATCTTCCGTAATCCGGCACTGGCCGACTCGCTGGAACTGATCGCTAACACCGAAGGTGAAGCGTTTTATCGCGGTGAACTGGCCGAAAAAATGGTAGCGCACTGTCAGGCTAACGGCGGTGCGATGACGCTGGACGATCTGGCGAACCACCAGGCCGACTGGGTAGAAACCCTGCAGCAATCCTTTGCGGGTGGTTCGGTTCATGAACTGCCGCCGAACGGTCAGGGCATCGCCACGCTGATTGCACTGGGCATTCTCGACAAGCTGAATGTCGGCAGCCAGCCGGTGGATTCAGTGGAAACCACGCATCTGTGCATTGAAGCGATGAAACTGGCACTGGCAGATCTGGATCAGCATGTCACCGACAGCGACCATATGTTCTTCGATCCGCAACTGTTCCTGAACGATGATTATCTGGCAGAACGGGCAAAACTGATTGACCGCACAAAAGCCAGTGACGTGACCTACGGCGCGCCGCGTCCGGGTGGCACCGTATATCTGACCGCCGCGGATGCCAGCGGCATGATGGTGTCTTTCATTCAGTCAAATTACATGGGCTTTGGTTCCGGCATTGTGGTGCCGGGTACCGGCATCAGCCTGCAAAACCGTGGTTGCGGTTTCACCCTCGACCCGACCCACGCCAACTGCGTCGCGCCGGACAAACGCACATTGCATACTATTATTCCGGCCTTCGCACAGGACGCTGCGGGAAAACCGCTGATGTCGTTCGGCCTGATGGGCGGCCCGATGCAGGCGCAGGGGCATCTGCAACTGGCGCTGCGCGTGATGCTGTATAAGCAAAATCCGCAGGCGGCTATTGATGCGCCGCGCTGGCGCATCAACGGCGGCCGCCAGGTGGCGATTGAATCAACGTTTAACCACAATACGCTGGCGGCACTGCGCGCTATGGGCCATGAACTGATCGTTGAAGACCCGCTCGGCGGCCATTCATTTGGCGGCGCGCAGGTGATTGTCACTAATCCGGCAGGCGGTTATCTGGCTGGCACCGAATCCCGTAAAGACGGACAAGCACTGGTGATGTAGGTCTGGTTTCACTCTGCACCGCAAGTCGGTTTTGCCTTGCTCCTCCCCCAAAGCGAAGGGGGAGGGAGTTACTGCCATCTTTGTGACTTCCCTTCCAGATATTGGCTAAATCATTGTAATTCGATCCCATCGCTATAAATATTTGAAACAGCGTTCTATAAATGAATGGGTGAGTACTTTACCCTTTCATATGGAGAACGAATGTATGACCAGCCCACTGTTTCATGGCGTGATCCCCCCTGTCGCAACGATCCTCAATGAGAATGAGCAGCTTGACCGACCGGGGATGGCGCGTCTGATTGATTTTGCTATTGAAGGCGGCGTAAACGGCCTGTTTTTCCTCGGCAGCGCGGGAGAATTCGCGCATATGTCTCAGGCGCTGCGTCATGAAGTGGCGGAGTTTTGCACGGAACATGTTGGCGGGCGCGTACCGGTATTGATTGGCGCGGCGCATCCGGGCACGGCAGAAACGCTGGCGTTCGCACAGCACGCGAAAAGCGTCGGTGCCGACGGCGTCGTGGTGGTGAATCCCTACTACAACCCGGTAACCGAAGATGCGCTGTATCTGCATTACCGCACGATTGCTGAAGGTGCCGGTTTGCCGGTGATCATGTACAACTATCCGGGACTGACCGGTCAGCCGCTGCCTGTCAGCCTGATCACACGTCTGGCGCTGGAGTGTCCGAACATTGCCGGCCTGAAGGACACCGTGGACAGCCTGAACCATATCCGCGAAACGATTCAGGCCGTGAAACCCCATCGCCCTGATTTCGCCGTATTCTCCGGTTATGACGAATATCTTTTTGGCACGCTGATACTGGGCGGCGACGGTGCTATTCCCGCCAGCGCCAATTTTGCCCCGCAACTCACCTGCGGGATTTACCGCGCCTGTAAAGAGAAAGATTTCGCCACCGCCGTGGAACTGCAACAGCGGTTATCTTTCCTGCCGCCGCTTTATACACTGGATACGCCGATCTACAACGTCATCAAATACGCCATCTCTCAGGTCATCAGTGAAATACCGGTGTATTCACTCAAACCGGCTCTGCCGCTGAGCAATGAGAAGCAAAAGGTTGTCCGTGAGATTTTGCAGAAAGCGGGTGTGTTGAACTGACCGCATTGGCTGCAAAACCTTCTCCCGTCATTTCTCTTCACCGGGAGAAGGAATCTAAATCGAAATCATTACTATTCCGCTTTAATATTCGTTACTCTATTCCTATGATTTATCGAGCCGAATGACTTTCATAGCGTAATGATGCAAACACTCCTCGACAGTTTCCGCGAAACGCCGGTCAGCTGGGTGGCAGAAACGTTCAAACCCATGTCGCCTCTGGTGACCAATGCGGTGCCTATGTTGCGACTGACCACCGCAGAAGGCTGCGCCAGCGTGCTTAAACGTTATCTGGACGCCAATGCGGCCGATGCCGCGCAGTGCGATAAGCGCCGGGCGCGGATTTCAATGTGGTCGCAATGGTATTTTGCCACCCTGTTGCCAGCCTGGGTGATTGTCTCCCTGCGTCACGGCTGGCAGTTACCTATCGCCGCCGACAATGTCTACCTGTGCATGCAGGAAGAAGGATTACCGGCACAGATTTATCTCGACGGTGAAGGTGAAGCCCTGATATCCGCAGAACCGATGGCGCGCTTTGATGTGATGATCGAGCAGCAATTGCGCCCCGTTTGCGAAGCGCTGGCGGAATTCTCCGGCCTGAAACCGGGGATTTACTGGAGCAATGCGGCGATCCGTGTCGGCTGGGGCGTTAAGCAGGCAGAGCTGGTCGGTGCGGATATCTCAGACGGCATGCGCCTGATGGAATCGCGCGAGCTGCGTTATGGCGGTAAAAATCCGTTATTTCAGCCACTGCGTGCTGAAGATCCTTCTGATCCTGACAGTCCGCAGTACCGTAAACAGTGCTGCCTGCGCTACGATCTGGAAGACCATGCCATGTGCCCTTCCTGCCCGTTATTGCTAGCAGAACGCAAATCCGGCAAAAGACGCAAAACCGTTGCCGGTTAAATCAAACACTTACAAACGCTGACTAAGCTTAGCGTAAAAAATGATTGGATCTTAGCGGCAGATAATTATAAGAATTGGGTTATATAGACCAACGAGGTATTTATCATGACTATGAAAAAACCTGAGAGCTGGCCCTCGGCTCTTAACTCGCTGGCCTCAGAGGTGATGGTTTCTCTGGCGCAACCCGTTAACCGCGTATGGAACACGTTAACCGGCAGGCAGCAGCCGCTCAGAGCAAGGATTGTTCATCGTTATGCTATTCCGTCTACCCGGACCATCAGCGTAACGGAAGGATTCTTCGGTTTTATTCCGGTTGAATCCTATGAAAACGAACGTTTTATTCTGGAAGTCGCTTACGCTGACAAACAGTATCAGGTAGAAGTCCCGCGGGCTTACTATCAGAAAAGTAATATCGGCGACGGCATCGATATCCACACGCTGTAACCGCAACGTGTTTAAACAGGCTGCTCCTTTCGAGGCGCAGCCTTTTTTTATGCCAAAAACCTGTCTGACCCCGCAGTTCCCGCTTTAATTTTGTTCAATACATGAAAATTATTGACATAATAA
>NZ_JAFMOS010000429.1 GCF_019049755.1 Rahnella perminowiae | reverse complement strand
TTATTTTTCTCTTTTATATCGTGATATAGTGGGATGTCTGCCGTACAGGCAGCGAGCGAGAAAGGTCCTCATAGCAGGGGCTTTTTCACATTTAGGGGCTTGCATACCGTCTGTTCCGGTCAGGCGGCAGCGACGGGGCGTTGCTGACCTCCTTACCCTCTTCTCCGCACTTGGGATTTTTCCCGAAGACATGCATGTCTTTTAATCGATTTTTCTGACGGATTTTCTTGGCTAGCGTGATTTTTTGTTCGACTGAGTATCCGGTGTCAGACAAACAAACTTCCCGTTGGATTAGGGTCAGCATGACTTTCAGCAGTGCTCCCTACCTAAATGATTATCTTATTGTCATGTAAAAATTTTCTGATCATGTCGACGGTGACAATATCTGTTTTGTATACGTCTGAAATCATATCAAATGATTTATCCTTCATGCTGACAATACCTGCCATACAATTTTCGCTACGCATGAACACTGAACTTCCGCTTACACCTTCTTTGTAATAACCAGTAAGCCCATGCGACCCAGTTCGCCCTTTGTATAGAAAGATGGAATCAGGCGATGCATAAGAACCGGAAATACTGTTGTACATACCAGAAGCTACCCAAACAGGTTCAGCTGGCGAAAGCATTGAGTCACACAGTTTCACCCGCCACCCCTCAGGAGATTTTATTATGTTATTAGGCTCCACAACTAAGACAGCTAGATCGAGGTTACTAGGGTTTTCGATTGCATATATTTTTGCAGGATAAACATGAGATAAATAACGGACAGTTAATTTATACCCAGGTTTTACCCCATTCCACAAATGTGCGGCTGTGATTATATATTTATCATTTAACCAAGTGCCCGAACCTGAGGAGGTTACATTTCCCTCTTGAATATCCACTCTCACAATTGCATTATTTAAATCAGAAGTTCCCTCAAAGGTAAGATTGCTATCATTGTGAGTTGAAAATGTACAGCCAGAGAGGGTAAAAATGGTGCAAAATATTGCCGTATTCTTCATGTGACTTGCTTCCTTAAAAGTTATTATCCAAAAGTAAGTGACGACGTATGAATAGAAACTCCATTCCAGATCAGACCTCGTTCAATCGAAAACGGACCCTCTTTAGGGTACCTGCCTGAGCAAGGCCACTGCATCCGCACCGGGCATCGAGAACTGCACCCGATGGCGGGCCGCCACGTCCAGCGCAAATACCTTCGTATACACCTCCGTCGAACTGACCGACTTGTGCCCCATCAGGCTCTGCAGCACCTTGAGCGGAATACCGGCGTACAGCATGTGCATGGCGTAGCTGTGCCGGAAGGTGTGCGGTGTCACCGGTACCGAGAACGTCACGCCGTCGGCGGCGGCCGCGTCCACCGCCTCATTAATCCAGCTGCGCACCGTCCGGTCGGTGATCTCCCAGATGCGCGCCTTTTCGGTCTTACCGGTTCGCTTATTGCGTCGCTCCAGCGGAATTTTCAGCGTGGCCACCATCATCTGCAGCTGACTGACGTACAGGTGATCCGAGAGGGGGATCAGGCGAAGAGCCTGGCTGCCGGCGGGTGCCCGCCCGGCCGTTCTCGCCGCTTTCTCTGCGCGCTGTTTGAGCGTGGCCAGCTGCACGAACGGGTAAGGCGGTGCCAGGGAAAAATCCCCCCGGGTCAGGGCCAGCGCTTCGTTAATACGAGCACCCGTATTCCAGAGCGTCGCCAGCAGCATCTTGCGGTGCAGGTCCGGCACATAGTGGAGCAGCGCGCTCACCTCCGGAGCTAGTAGGTAACTCGGGAAATTGTCCTGAAGCACCGCCATCTGACGCAGGGCGAGCGCGGCCGGATAGTCGATGGCCACCGGGAGTGTTGCCAGAGCCCCCTGATGAAACGCCGCCTGAGGGTATGAAGGGGTCATGATGATACTCCTGTAGAGGCTGGATCCTTTGCCCCGCCACGCATTTGATTACGGATCTGATACACCGCCAAAGCACGCTGACTTAAGATATGAATTTGGGTACGACGCTTACGCTCCTGCCTCCATAGTTGCCAGAGAACGGGCAGCTCTGACCAGGGCGCTGTGTCGAGAGGCAGGCCCACCAATTTTCTCACGCGGCGAGCCAGAATAATCGTTTTCAACCCCAGCCGGGTGTACTGATAACGCCGTGCGTAGAAAGTATCATCGTAGTCAGGCGGGTAATCGTGTTCTTCAGCGATGCTGATCGCCCTGTCGGTACTGTTTTGCAGCACCGGAAGCTCACGAATTCGGTACATAAGTTGACGGGGAAGTACACGCCAGTCCCCGGAGATATCGGTGAGGCTAAGAACTTCGGGTCTCACTGAAAACCGCGTAATGCCTGAACTATCTTCATACCCTGTATCGGTCGCGACTTTTACACACAGATCAGCGAACCACTCGAGGTGGAATACCAGCTCTGTGGCAATAAACAGGAGCTCTTTTTCATTTTTGTCATCTGTAATTTTTTGCTCATAACGTTTCTTTTCTTCTGCCGCTTTTTCTTCCCGCTCACGCGCATAGCGATGGTTAAGTTTGGTGACTAAAATTGCCACACCGCCGGCCAGCACACCGCCCGCCAGCGTTGAAATCACGGGTAACCATACAGAGAAGGTCTGGGTCATCGCCTTAACGTTTGATATCTCTGAAATCCCGCCATCCATAAACTATGCTCCTATTTTTTGCAGTGAAATCCCGTCTCGATTCTTAATACGACTAACTAAGAGTTGAATGGACCATCCATTAAGTCCAGTTGGAAACAGTCCAGTTTTTCATCTCCCTGAAATACATATTCAAGGATGAAGTCTCCGAGTAATGGTTCCCATCGTTCCGGGGAGCTCGTTCTCCATTCCCATTGCCCGGTCGAGTGAATCCGGCGGGCAAGTTCACGTCCATCGTCATCCAGTACATGTACTAGCGGGTACCCAAAATTGATGGTTTTGTGTAACCGGATCCGGGGATGGTCGCATAACTCATTCCATAACCCTGATAAACCAAAATTTTGCTCATTTACACCAGACGGCATAATTCACTCCTTAATCATTTGCTTGTTAAATAGTCACTATTCGCAACCATTATTACCATGACGAACGTGACAGTCACCTAAATAACTTCATTGATTGTAATTACCACTCTTAATGATAATAAGCAGACATATAACCACTCTATGCAATTACCATTTCACCATTCTTAGATGATCCGATTTACTGGCTTATTCATATTTTCCGGAAGTGTACCACGGTGCAGTAATAAGCAAAGCCGCCCTTTTCGGGGTCGGTATCCCCGTCACAGTGCAAGCCCAAAAACACAACATGTACGGGAGTTAGTATCGCCAGAGATACCTCATGATGTGTTTTTCGGGGAAGCGGCAGCCGGGCTGAAAGGCCAGATCCGGAACTACCAGAAATCGGATCTTCAGTAGAAATGTGGAAGCCTACCGATGTTTTTCTGCTAAGCTGACCTTGTTTATAAAATAAATTCTGATAACATAAAGTCTCGAAGCTTATAAACCTATAAACTTAGTTTTATTTTATCAGTTAAAAGTTACCTTTAAATAACAGCCTATTTTCTGAGAACGGGGAACATCATGCCTACGAAACACATCGACGACGCAACCGCCCTACAGCTGGACGATTTGTATGTCCGCTGCGTGACCCTGACCCAACAGCCGGTGAAAGAGGTGGAGGTTCTACGTCTGGCGATTCAGACCGGGATCGGTAACATCACCGATAACGATATTCTGTCATCAATGACGGTCAAGGACAGCGTCTGGCAGCGTCTGGCGGAGCAGACTTGGGCGGAGGTCACCGCCTGGTGGCCGGAATCGGCTATCACCGCTCGGCGGTTTGAAACGCTGGCCACCGTGCACTCTGCTACCTGGCAGCAGTATCCGGCTGAACGCTGTAGGACCGCCCTGCGCGCCCAGCTAAGCCGTCAGCTCCGGGAATCCATATTTTGCACGACCGATCAGCTGTTTGGGATGAAGGACTTGGGAATGAGCGATGAGGAGATTCGCGCCGCCGAAGAGCGCGACGCGCATCTGAATGTGGAATATCTGGCCAGCCTGCCGGCACTGGCCGGTCGTCTCTGGTCAACCCTGAGCGAGCACGAACAGGTTCTGGCCTGTCACTACAGCGACCAGATCGGCTTCACTCCGCACGGTCAGGGAGATTTTGTAGTCTGCCTGACGGGTACGCCTTCCGATGAGTGAATTTGCCGAGCCGGGTTCTGAGAATGAGGGGCAGCCCAGCCAACCTACTTCATGGTGGCGGCTGCAGCTGCCGCGGTTAATTGACGTTGTTCTGACGGCATCGATCAGTGCGACGCTGGCCTGTTTAACTCTCATTGTTGTGGGCCTAATGTTTGGCCTGAAAGAGAGCGGCAGCGCCGCCGACTGGCTGGCGACGATATTCAATGGTGTGGTGGCCATTGCCGCAGTAGCGGCTTTTATCGTGGCACGCAGCTGGCTGCCGCAGCTGACCACTCAGGAAGGCTATAAAACAGCTATCCAGCTTGTCAATGATCAGTACATCCAGTTAGGCGAAGCTCATTCTCCGGCTGCAGCCGTTGAAAAGGCGATGGCTGCATTCAATAATAGCGCTATAGCGGGTCTTCAAACGAATCTGGACAGTTATAACGACGCAATGAGGCAATTAGAGATAGAACTCCAGGCAGCTCGTCAAAACTGGGAAGAAATCAAAAATTACCGCTTCTGTTTGCATACCTATGGCCTCATTGAAACCCCACGTTATAAAGCTGATCTTGAAACAATGTTGACGGCTTATGAAACGTCGCTTCCCCTCGGAGAGGGACTGCTCACAAGCCTGAACAGTGATCTCACACGTCGGCGTGCAGCAAAGAATAAATCGGAGCTCATCACTAGTGATGGTAATGAAATCTGGCGAACGAGACTTGCAGCGGATGGCCAAAAGCTTAATGCGGATTATGTGAAATACATAGCCGCCATCAGCAAGATCAGGGTTTCACATGCCAAAGTCTTTAGTGACCACCCGACCATCGGGAAACTGTTTAAGGTAAGAAAGTAATATTCTAAAAAACAGCCCGCATATGGGCTGTTTTCATGCTGGACCATTCTTTTTATACAAACAGCAAGCGGATGCATGGCCTTAAATATAAATCCTGATAGATAAGCCAAGCAATCCATGTTCCTATACTCAGGTAATCACTTCTTGCCTGTGCGGAGTTCATCAACTTATTTCATCAGTTTTCGATCAGGCTGATGAGATCCATGAAGCGCTGCACCTGCCGAGGGTGGAAAGGCCTTGCTGATAGTGTCCTCATGACAAAGGCCATCCCAACTGATGGCCTTATGGCATAACATCTGACCTATCTGAAACGCACGCCGTGGCCGTGCTTCAAGCCAGAACACGCACTTAATCTCAGTCCACGTCTTCCGAAACCAATATGCTGTCACCGTAGCAGTGGGTCTTATCAAAATCCTGGAGGCCCAGATAGGTACTGAAACTCAGGTTTGTATTGGCTTTGCCTTCTTCCCGACTCTCTAAGCCGCACGCCAGTGACAATGCCAGCAGCGTTTCATTCCAGTAAGGCCGTTTCACACCGTGCATTGATATGTGAGAAACCGAGCGGACCCGTGACAACCGCTGAGGCCTTAAAATACAGGCGTTGTACACGTCATGACTATCGGAATCATCGACCAACAGTATTCGATAAATTTGCGTCTGAGAAAGCTGTCTTATCTTAGCGCAGGCAAATTCGCTATATCCTACAATGAGGTAAGTATCCCTTTTTTCCACGCGACTGGGGATATCCCGGACGATTTTCACATCCGCTAGCATGGGAATATATTCCATCATCCGGTTTGCATAATCATTGTTTTGCACCACGGCATACACGGTTCCTCCCTGATGGTTAATAATGCAGTCATCGATACAGTAGGTCATTAGTGCTGCATTATCTTTCTGATATTTTAGCAATTCAATATCACTGCGTTGATTGTAATTTCCTAATTCGCAGGCGGTGGATGCCGGTAATATTAGGGGGATCGCATTGCGGCTATAAACAGGTAAGGCCGCCAGTGCAGCGAAGCTGGAGAAATGCCCGACCACTACGTCGGCGCCCCATTCAACGAGTTCAATTGCTGCCTTTTCACCGCCTTCAGACGATTTCTCATCGTTGACGATTTTAAGGGAGTGCTGTTTAAATTCTGGGAAATTCTTGAGGCTATAATTAATAGCCTCAATAAAGGTTCGTGTGTGGCTATTGGCATCTTTCCCTAATGCAATCGCCAGTCCGATCTTTTTCATCGCGTGGTCACATTCACCCGTTGGCTATATGCCATCGCTTTATCTTCGCTTTCCTGGCGGCTATCTCCCATGACGCCCAAGAACCCAATAATGTCATTCCCTAGCGGAGGCCGCTTAATGACGCTGCCAATAGGTGAAATAATTTTCAGCATGAATGTGTCCGGATCGCCGCGAATCTCATTAGGAACCGCGATTGACTCAATCTTTCCGGGGGCAGAAATCAGACACAGTGCGAAGGTATGCTTACCCGTTGGCGCATAGTGTGCATAAGCGGGTTTATTACCGATGGCGACGTCAATTACGGCTTTGATAGGGCAATAGTTTGCTGAAATGCGGGCCATAAAATCGAGTCCGCCGCCACCAGGTCGAGCGGCGATTTCAACGATGTACGGCAGTCCCTGATGAAAGCGGATCTCCGCATGCATCACGCTTCGCGTGAGTCCCTGAGCAACAGCTCCTGCATGCACGGCGGCGTGGACGCGCTGTAAGTCCTGCCCACTGAGATCGGTCGGTGCGTGATGAACGTCATCGTCAAAGGAGTTTCCTTCTAGCGTGACTCTGTCAACGATAGAGCCGAGGACGGTCACGCCGTCCCAGGAGTAAGCCTCAATTAGGTATTCACGACCATCCAGGTAGGACTCGACCAGCAGCGAGTTCGGACCTAAGAACTCAGTGATCCCTTCATTTTTGAACTGACTCATTTCGTTGATGCCGGCCAACGCTTTTGGGAAGATCTCTTCCAGCTCCGCCGGCGAATTGATTTTGTAAACAAACTGGCTGGCAGACCCCAGCGTGGGCTTTAAGATCACAGGATAACCCAGCTCAAAGGAAGCCTGCAGCGCATCGTGCAGCGTAGGCGTCAGGTGGAACGCGGGGTGCGGAGCCAAACCATCGCGATGGGCTTCCCGCATCGCTATTTTGTTTCGACTTTTCACGGCTGCTTCGACCGCAATAGATGGCAACTGCAGAGCATTGGCAATAATGGCGGTGGCAATGACGCTGTTCTCGGCAAACGTGAACACCCCGTCAAAGTGGTGTTCTTGATGCAGTTGGGTAGCCAGTTGAGTCAGATCGCTGATATCCATACTGTGAGAGATAAAGAACTGTCCTGCGTGCCAGTGATCCTGGTCGGCAACCCCGGACAGCACATACAGCTCGACGCCGTACTGCTCGACCTGCTGATAGCGCGAGTTGTAGTAATCACCAAACTGCCCCACTTCAATTGCGAGTAATTTCATTTTGCTTTTCCTTTAAATACGAAAGCTGAAGCCAGTAAGGCGAGGCAGGCAATCGCTATGGACAGAGCCATATAACCCGCCAGAATATTGGTGTTATCCACGAGACCGCCAATCGCGTATGTCAATATGACCGCAGATGTCAGGCCTATCGCATTGCTGAAACCAAAGAACCGGCCGGTATAGTGTGAGGGGATCGTGTTGAACATCAGCGTTCGGCATGAAATACGGGCCATACCGAAACAGACCGCGCCGAGGGGAAAGAATACCGTCAGCCAGAACAGCGAAAACTGCGGCTGCAGGGCAATAAATACGGCATTGGCGACGTAGCCAATGACGACAATTGTCAGCAGTGAGAAACGCTTTTGCAGGAAAGGCGTCATCGCGGCCGCAACGGCAACTCCAACGCCCGCCAGAGCATCAACCAACCCCAGCACGCCCGCGCCGGATGCGAAATGTTTGATAACCAACATAACCAGCAACATATTGCTGACGGTCACGATGATGTTACCAATGCCGTATAACAGCATCAGCCAGGGTTTTCTGACGGTTTTCTCCGCGGAAGTCGTTTCATCAGCCGGATGGAGTTTTCCTGACGCACTTTCGACCGACTCATGCCGACGCGGAGTGAGCATGAAAAACAATGCCGCACTGACGATGAAGGTGATCGCATTCAGGACAAACACAAAATCGACGCCGATGAGCTGAATAAGAAAGCCACCGATCGCGACCGAGGTTAACGCCCCTATTTGCACCGCCATTTCAAGTTTCGCATTGAACGCCGCCATTCTCCCTGATTCAACCGAGTCTTTAATAATGGCGTTATTGGCGGGGAAAAACATAGCCATGGTCATAGACAGCATAAAGCTGCACACAAAGATGGTCAGCGCCGGATCGGTGAATGTATTAATTCCGGCTAAAACGCCGATCACAATCACCGCGTTAATCAAATTGGTGATGATGCATATCTTCTTTCTGTCAAAAACATCAGAAAACTTACCAAACAGAATAGAAAAGACAGCCTGTGGTAAGGCAATTAAAATGAACAGTGTGCCAACCGCCTTGGCTGTCCCCATGCTTTGAGAAATAATTAATGCGTTTGCAATGGTGAGTATTCCACTTCCCAGTGTGGACACCAAGGACGCCGTCAGAATTAAATTCTCATTTCTTTTACTGACTCTGCATATGGCATTGTTGGGTAGTACACTTGCGTTACTCATCTTTCACTCCATGAATTACATTTTGGCTAATCTGCTCTGACAATGCCGGAGCGACTTTAAATATCGAGGCATCACATGCTTCTATCGAGGGCTATTGAGTGGTTATCAGGGGCTAAAGCGGTTATACCCGCTAGTTGTATTGCTCTCGCAGCTTAATGGCCAATCCTTCATTACCCAAGATCGACATCATTCTTTTCAGGTTATAAGCCAGCACATGCAGACTGATTTCGGTGCTGACGTTTTTAAATCGTCGCATCAGTAAGTGGGTTGCCCCCATCCACATTTTAATTGTTCCGAACGGATGCTCTACCGTTTGCTTTCGCACGACAGCTGTTTGTGGCGATGCATCAAGCCTGGTCTGCATATCTTCCATTTCAGCTTCATGAACCC
>NZ_JAFMOS010000430.1 GCF_019049755.1 Rahnella perminowiae | reverse complement strand
CAACACACTACTAGCTAGTTCATCATTCTGATCCAAGACAAACGCCTCGTCGATATAGAGTGGAACAACTACGCGTCGAATTCCGTCAGCCCGCATATACCCGGACACAGCCCTTATTGACCATTCTTTTTCCGGACTCATGTAGAGTATAGGCTGTCCAGGGCGATGATACCGTCCGCTACTTTCTGGTTCTGGCAGATCAAGGACATGAGCCAGTTTATCTATGCGTACAGTGCGAAAAAAATATCCACTCATTCTTCTTAAAAATTTCTTGTCGGCCTGATTCATATGACCTCGCAGAATTAACAAATGTGCCTTATACGCAGAAGGTAATCTGTCCGATAGTGCATATCCAATGTTACAAAATGTCCACTTGTGGCACGCAGCAGACAAAAACGTGACGCTGAAGGTCTGCTGAGAGTGAGGAGTTGGCATGACATTGTGTCTCTATCAACAGGGACATGTCCGAAGATAGACATCCAGCATTATAGGGACTTAGCAATGGTAATTCCGTACCCGGATGCTATGGTAAATTACACTTACGGTGCATTAACTTAAAAGGAGAAGCTTATGTCTCAACAAGATGAGTTTACTGAAGGCAAGGCCATCTGTAATGAGATCGGAGCGGCGGTGCTCACCGTTCTGGGTGAAAAGCGGGAGTTTACGATTCAAACACTTGTTAAAGTCATGCAGGCGTCACGCGAAATTGGCGTGGGAGATGAGCGCGATCGTGCGTTAAAGTTGGCTGAAAACATACTCAGGAAATTTGCGCAGCCTATTGGATGACGTTACTTCTCTAGCGGCAAATTCCGTTTTGGCGCAAAGCGCCTTTAAAAAACATCCCAGGCCGCTATGAGCGATAAACGGAAGTAAGATCAGAACAGGGAGGAGGCGTGTGTTGTGAGCGGCCATATATTCATCTATTTTTATCATACTGCTGAAAATAAGAGAAAATGTCATGCGCCTATATATGCTTTACTTGGGGACTATGCATCCGGGTGATATACCTGTACCTGGATATTTGATTCAGACAAGCGATGGAATAAATATTCTTGTCGACACTGGCTGGCCACGTTCTTTTGTGGATAAGACTGTAAATCTACCTGGTCTTACGGTTGAAATCAGGCCTGAAGATACCGTCACTGCTCGCCTTAACGCTATCGGCGTGAGTCCAGCAGATATCAGTTACCTTATATGCACTCATCTCGATGAAGACCATTCCGGCAATCATGATTTATTTAGCAATGCGGAACTCATCATTCAGAAGGAACACTACGAGCTGGCCAAAAGTGGACATCCCCGCTTTAAAGTAAATCGGGAGTCATGGGATCATCCGTCTCTACGTTATCGTCTGATTGAAGGGGATTACGAGCTTTTACCGGGAGTCGTACTGCTTGAAACCAGCGGGCATGTTCCTGGTCACCAGTCCCTTTTAGTACGACTTTCTGATACAGGAACCGTATTACTTGCCGCTGATGCTGTTATGCATCATTCAATGGCAGATGCGGCAACGCGTCAAATATTTGTTACCGATATGGATGATGAGGCAGGCATCCGGCGAAGTACGCAAAAAATTGCTGACATAGCTGGAAGTGAAAATGCGGCGTTTGTCGTTTACGGGCATGATACAGAACAATGGGTCTCGTTACGCCTTTCTCCAGCCTTTTATGAGTAACTTTTAAGGTTGTGATCTGCTGCCTGCTTCTTGACGCCCCCTACGTATGCAACGTCCGCTTCACGCCCTGAGACATTCGACAAGTTTTTTACGGCATCAGTAAGGGCGATTTTCGCTCTTCCAGTGCCAGCAAATATTTCGCTTCGTCATAGCGGGTTCTGGTCTTCCAGCAGCGGTAAATGATCCTTAGCCATTTGAATGCCAGAGCCCGGATCGCGGATTGATGAGATTTTCCCTTTTCTCGCTGCCCCTGATAATACAATTTGGCCCAGTATGATGAGTTAACCGTCTTGGCAGCCCATTCAACAAAGGTCTGCCTGACGAACTTCGCACATTGCCATCGCCAGTGAACCCAGGATTTCTGGCCACTTCGTTCTGTCACCGGTGCAATACCTGCGTAGTTTTGAATTTCTTCAGCGCTGTTAAACCGGTCTCGGTTATCACCCAGTGCAGCAAGCATACGTGGGCCCATACACGGCCCCATGCCCGGAAGTGATTTGAACAGCCCCGCATCTGGCAATGTGTCAAACAGCGTTTCGATTCGTTCGTCATAGGTTTTGATGATTTCACTCACGACTTTAATTTGTGTCGCCAGTGCGGTTGCCATCAAAGCATTAGCCTCTATAACACTCGGGTCTGTCGTCAATGGGATCGCGTTATCAATACTCGCAACACGCTGCTCGGTAAGGGCTATTGCGCGGCCACCTTTGGCATTCAGAAAGTTGCGGATCGTGTCGCGCCTGGCGCGTTTCAGTTGTTGCAGACTGGGCCACCGCATAATCAGTTCACACAACAGTAAGCTACCCCGATGTGAGAACCACTCCAGGGGCTGAGGGTAATACTGTTTAAGCGTGTTGATTATCCGGTTCACAAAACGGCGTTTATCTTCAACCAACTGACGACGCTGCTCAACCAGTTGCTGGAGTAACCGGATATCCGCATTGTCGGGTTCAATGGCTTTTATCTTTTGGGGATAACGCAGCATTAACTCTAATGCCAGCTCGGCATCCTGCGGGTCATCTTTAGCGCCGCTGGGCGAGAAGGCTTGCCGGTAACGAGCCAGGGACAAAGCGTGGACAGGGAAGACAGTGATAAACGGATAGTTCTGAAGAGCATACACCACGGGGCCCTTCTTCAGCTCAAGGGTGATAGCTATTTTGCCTTTCACCTGTTTGTGCAACGCGTTGAGCCAGGCATCAAGCGCTTCTGCTGTATGTTCAATCACATGGAATGTGCGTTCGCCGTTTTTAAACTGAACGCAAACATCATGCTTTTTATCCGCCCAGTCCAGACCAACATGAGCAGCAAACTGATCTATCGCAGTCATAACCAACTCCTTTTTATCGGGGATTGGTATGCATTCCACGCTCTTCGAAAGAAATATAGTCAGCAGTTTGTCTGCATGCCCTGAGTATTCGTTAGCGAACGTGGAACACTTACTGGCGAAAGCAAAGCGGCAATCATCAAACCACATGATTCTGGCACAATATTCGTAACCAGTAAGCGCATACCCTGAATCACTTAAAAGTGTAACTCTCAGGGTTCGAATGACTATATCTGGCACAAAGCGGAACTTTGCTCATATACCGCTAAGCACAAAGACTATGCCATAAACTCCCTCCACGCGCCGACTTCGATAATAACGTCGCATCGCCCCATCTCATCTATGGCCCCTGGCTATGTCTCACAGCCTGCATCCCTTTTAAATTAGTGCTAATCCTTACCGCACTGGAGCCGTGGACGCTTCGGCTGCAAACAACCTTCTTGTGCGCTGTGGGGCTAGTGCCAAAATCATGTTGATGATACGGCCGGATATTAACGATTACGTGGTTGAATTGACTGTTGAGCGTTCCGTTAAAAAATAGGCTAATGCAAGAACCGGCAGCGCAATTCCTATACAAGATGCCAACATCCATCCCCCATTCGCATAGGCCCACCCGCCCAGCGCCGAGCCTATCGCACCGCCGATGAAAAAAGTGGTCATATATAGACCATTGAGCCGGGCGCGAACTTCTGCGCCCAGTTCGAAGATTTTTCTTTGCCCAAGCGTCATGTTAGCTGAAACACCAAAGTCGAGCACAATGGCCGCCAGTACCAATAATCCAAGCGACCAGGATGACCCCGGTGTTGCTATGTGCGTAAAAATAAAGGCCGCCGCCACGGCCAGCATGGCCAGTGCAGTAGCCGGTCGGCTCAATCCCCGGTCTGCAACGCGTCCTGCAATGGGGGCAGCAACGGCACCAGCAACCCCCGCGAGCGCAAATAAGGCGATCCCGCCCTGCGACAAATTAAAAAGGGGGCCTGCCAACAACAGCGGTGTAGTGGTCCAGAAGAGGCTGAAAGCGGCGAAAAGTGCAGCGTGGTAAAGCGCGCGTCGGCGCAATTCTGGCGTACGGCGTGCTAAATGAACCATGGATATCAGCAGTTCACCGTAGTTTAACCGTCCAGAAGGGATGCGTGGCGGTAGTTTTAATGAAAGTACGGCCGCCAACACGACCATGAACAGGGCGGAGGCGAAAAAAACCACATGCCAGGAGTAAAGTTGAGTGAGGAAACTTGATACCGGGCGAGCCAGCATGATACCCAGCATCAGGCCACTCATCACGTTGCCTACAACCCGTCCGCGGCTTGCCTCTGGAGCCATATGTGCTGCGTAAGGAACAAGAACCTGAACGGCAACCGTTCCAACACCGATGCCCAACGCCGACAGCAGAAAGGGCAAGGGATGGGTCGACAATCCCGCCACGGCGAGTGACAATGCTGCAACCCCCAAGAGGAAAAGCGTTAGTTTACGATTTTCAATCAGGTCTCCCAACGGCACGATGAGAAGCAAACCCAGCCCATAGCCAATCTGCGTCAAAGTCACGATTAGTCCGGTGGCTGAGGGCGACATCCCGAGTGTGTTACTGATTGGCCCTGCTAACGGCTGTGCATAATAGATATTGGCTGCAATCAATCCGCAGGCGCTTGCGAGTAGCAGGGTAAGCCAGGATGAAGTATTTTTGGGGCCGGTTCTTGCCGTGTTTAATGAAGGCGAAGTACTCATAGCAACTCTCCAATAAGGGAATGATAATGTCCTAAATGTATAAAAAAATCACCTCAAGCATTTCATCGCGGCATCGGCCACCGCTTTCATGTCTTGCTTATCGCGACCCGTTTTGCCAATCACACGCATACCTTGAAGCACGCAAAGCATCAGGCGCGCAACGTCCTGGCTGTTTAGTTCAGAGGAAATCGAGCTATCAGCCTGTCCTTCGATTATTAGTCTTTTGAGCATCGTTTCACTGCGTGTCAGTGCTCCAGTCACGCGTTGGCTTATCTCGGCGTCGAATGTACTCAAATCGGCCGCTCCACTAATGACCAGGCATCCCAGCTGTCCTTGAGCACCGGAGGAGGATTCGGCGAAGAAAACAAGGGCATTATGCAGACGCTCGCGGCCGCTTTTTCCCTGTTCGATTGCGTTATGCAATTGCGTATCGCGCTCTGCTTTATAATGATCAAAAGCTGCCAGAAATACCGCGCGCTTATCCTTGAAAGCCTTGTAGACACTACCTGAGGCCAATTCCATTGCAGAAGTCAGGTCTGAGATGGAAGTGGCGTGGTACCCACGTTCACAAAATACTCTTACCGCTTTGCCCAGTGCCTTATCCATATCGAATTCACGGGGGCGGCCACGACTGCGTGAGGTAGTTGACGATTTATCCTGGCGAGAAGGCATATGTGGTACCTATATAGGGAATTATATTTCCCTATATAGCATGAGTCGAATGAATGAGTAAAGACATCATCGATGTATTGCAATACACAGCCCGCTATTGACCGGCAGAGCGAGAAGCAAAAGTTCGCAAGACATAATTTATATCGTGATGTCTTGATCAATTGTAAGCAGATCAATATGACCTGCTCACCATTGAATGACACGGGCTGATGTTAGCAACGTCCGCTGCTGGCACAGAGCTGCCTGTCAGATTAGGTTTGGCCCTGTGTCGTAGTTGTGCCAGGTCAAGTCTGGGCTAATACAAATTATCAGTATCTTTCTGAAGCGTCTGAAGGCGCTGTTCCAGGCTATCCAGTCTTTCTTCGAGGTCATGACTTTGCTGCTCAATATCTTCCAGCGTTTCTGACAGAACATCACGCAACAGCACAAAATTAGCCTGAAGGGCATATACAAAATCGCTGCCGCGAGTCAGTAATGCTTCGCGCGGTATGTCCTGCAAAGCGGAATGCGTCATCCATGTCACCAGCGCTTTTGCGCTCATTTCAGTCAGTACGTCCGCAAGTCGGTCAGTTTCTCTGTTCATTCTGGAGTCCTGGCTGTTCTGATTTTGGGTGAGTATTGCGAGGGGTATTATTTCAGGTCGTTGCGTTGCTGGTTGGGTTGGGTGGGACTGTAAGTGATACAGAAGAACTATTTGCCGTGGTGTAAATCGAGCCGTTGCAGCTCGTCGAGCGTGTAGATGCGGAAGACATTCCGGTGGCGGGTTTCCAGCGGGATGTGCTGATGGTTAACGATGACGTGCCGGATGCCGTCAAACAGCCGTTCAAGACCGAGCTTTTTCTGCGGGTCCGGCACGATATAAAAAACGTAAATCCAGTCTTTACGGGTCCGGGCCAGTAAATGGCTGGCGATGATCGACTGGTAACGTGCTTTGGTTTTGAGGCGGCGCTCGGTCTCAATGGCGATCACGGTGCCGCCGGGCAGGATAATCAGACCGTCCGGCCGGTGACTGACCTGATAACGACTAAGGAAGGTTGTGCGATCGCCGTTTACCCACCCGTATGCGCCTTTTTGCTCAAGGATGATGCGGGCTGTCTGATTATCAAGGTGATGCTCCAGCGTCCAGCCGGTGATTTTTGAAGGCTCAAACCGCGCCGGGAAAAGCGCATCGTCGGGGGTTAACACAACGGCCAGTCCGTCAGTGGTTATGCCCCATAATGAAATTTTCATTGTGCGCGATACCAGGACATGCTTTTGTATTAAGCCCATTCCCTCGACTTTTGAAAGAAGGGAATACAGTGATTTATGATCCCTGAAGCCATACAGCAGCATCAGTGTTTTAAAGTCACTGTACGTTTCTTCCTTCAGAAAATTCAGTAGTCGTTGTATTTTTTCGCGATGTCGCGTCTGGCGTTCGCTGTATGCGGTGATAAGCATCATTCCCCCCTTTAAAAATCCAGCAATGACGGGTTTTCCTTTTTATCGGCAATCGGTATCGTCGTGTCTTTTTCGCCCGTATCAAAAAAAAGATCGGGCCGCTTTGTGGTGATATCCGGCGTTGATGCCGGTCCGGGGGCGGTTTCCTCCTCGCTAAAATCCAGGGTGATGTTTACTGTTGCTGCGGTGGCGGCAATTGCGGGCGACACGGCGGAGATCTCAAGTTCGCGTTTTTTCACCCTGATGGGCGAAATCAGCGAAGCAGAGGGGAGTGCTTTTGTCGTAAAGATGAAGCTGACAAAATCGGGTAGGTTCAGGATCATATTGCTGTCGGTAAAGAAACGCTCTGCCTGCCTGATGGTGCGTTCGTCGTCGATAGTCTCTGTCAGCACGGCATCGGTTTTCGCTTTGCGGACCTCATCATCGACTAATATGGTGCCTGACATCCTGGCCACCCATTCGGCGGTATCCGGGTCCATGACACGATAAACCAGTTTGAATTTGGCGTTCTCAACCACCGCACCGACAACGGCGTCACCTTTCAAATCTGCCGGGCAGTCTTTTAAATCGGCAATGGACTGGTGGTCCATAATAATATGCACGCCTTTATCGCGTACCGCGCCTAAACCTTCCAGCGCGGGCCTGGATAAATGGTATTTCAGTTCGGAAAGATAAATAGCAATGGGGCGGGGCACGTATTTCACTCGCTCGCGCCTTTCTGCCAACTGGTACAGGCGAACCAGCAACATGCGCTGCGCGGTAATGATTTTGCTGTTGCGCATTGAGCCAATCACATAGCAGCAACCGCCTTCCTTAAATATCGTATTAAGCGAAAATCCTGTCGGCGCATTAATGGCATTGAGCAAGGCCAGCTCTTCAATTTTCCCGAAGAAGGCTTTTATCTTATCGGCAATACCCTGAACGTAGTCGCCGTTATACACATCCCGAATGGTTGAGGAAGTATTACGGTTGACAAACTGCGCGGCTATCCGGGCCGCTTTCCGGTCGTCAATGCGATAAAAGTCCGACTCCTGACCTTTCTCTGCCAGACTGAAACCAGCAACAAAAAGCTCTTCCAGTTCATCGGCATTAATCTCTTCAATCAGGTTTAACTGGTATGCCTGTTTCCTTAGATCAATTAAGGCAAAGGGTTTGCCTGCATCCTCGCAGGCTTTGCGGTAAAGATGCGGGGCCCATTCATCGTCTTTGGGGTCCATAACAAAGACACCTTCACCGGCCAGAATGCTTTGATAAAGTAATATCCCGGCGGCCACCCCTTTACCGGCTCCGGTGGTACCGATAATATCTGCGTGCTGTTTCTGCCAGTCTTTTAACGGGAGATACATTGGTTCGTTCTCCCTGTCCATGCCAGTAAAAATGCCTTTATTCAGGTCGATATAATTCAGCGGATTATAATGCAGGGTTTCCGGTAGCAGAGATTTTACGGTGCGGACATCGGTGCGCAATTCCCGTTCAAGGGTGGTCTTTTTAACAAGGCGTTTCTTTATTCTGTCCAGCTCCGGTGTGAATAACCGGCGAAGCATAATATGGAAAATAATCCCGGTTACAGTGAAAGCAATCCGTACTGACCAGGCCAGTACCGTATTATCACTGGTGAGTCTGGTCTTATACAGCCACTGGAAGGCTCCGATCACCACCGGGGCCAGTGTGCCGAAGAGAAAACACAGCAGGGAAAAAGCGATAATCAACCTTTTCCATAACGGGGCTTTCTGCCGTTCATCGCTTTTCATCGACGCGAAAAACGGCATCGTCAGCCCCGATAACAGCGCCAGCATCAGCTGATGCTGTTGCATAAAAGCAATGAAGCTCAGCGCGCCATTCACTATCGGCGACAGTGAAACGGCCAGCTTATTCAAAATCACGATGCCTCCTTCGTCAGCAGTTCGCCCCATGACATCGCCCCATCAATTCGGCCCACGGTGTTGGGCGAAAAGGCGGGGCGAACGTCAGGGACGAAGAAGGTGGCCGCGTTGCGGCCATGTGCAGGAAAGCATGCTTCCCTGCACGACACGGCGTGCGCCAGTTCATGCGGGCTGGACGCCCTTATGATATGTCGCATGGGGGTAATGACGCCGCTGGACGCTGCGCCAAAACCCCCAAACGTCAACGGCGGCACACCGTCGCCCGCTACGCGCGACCACCCCCTTTAAGACGGTCGCTTTCGCCTTTTTATTCCCTTTGCTCGTTCCTCGCAGCGTGAATAAAAGGGAAGCTGACCTTTAAAGAGGGTGGTCGCGCCACGCTACCGGCTTTTGGCCGGAGACTTAGCCGCGACGGTGTGCGGGGCGATGCCCCCCAAATAAACCGCTGTCGTGGGCGACAGCT
>NZ_JAFMOS010000431.1 GCF_019049755.1 Rahnella perminowiae | reverse complement strand
CTGCAAGCGTGCACTGGATTAAGGCTTATTGATGAAAAGCTTATTACAGCTATTATCTGACAATAACCCAAAAGATCAAAATGACTTTACTGAGGCAGAAGACAAAAACAGCACATTCATTGATGAAATATTGCTGCTTTTGTCTTCGCGCCCCCGAAGTTACCACATTGATAATATTCCACTGGTTAATGAATCGATCCTTAATTATGGAATCAATGACGCTTTTTCCAGTGATACGCCCCGTCTTGAGCGTAATGCCATTATTCAATCACGTATCGAAATGGCATTACGGCGCTTTGAACCAAGATTGAAAAATGTCTGCGTGACACCCGGGGAAGAAAAGGGAAGTCTTTGCTCATTCATTATTGATGCTGAAACATTCAATGGTGAGGTTCGCTTTCGTCTGGTGTGGGACGATGTCATCAGTCAATTCTCTCTGCGTGATTAACGAGTATTCATAATGTTGGCGAAAAAATTAATTTCTTATTATCAAAATGAACTCGCTTACCTCAAAACGCAGGGAAAGGCATTCGCCCGTCATTTTCCAAAAGTCGCCAGACGCTTAGGAATGTCAGAAGGCACATCAGAAGATCCGCATATTGAACGAATTATTGAGTCCTTTGCGCTGGTCACCGCACAGATTCAGCAACGTCTCGATGAGGATATGCCGGAAGTAACTGATGCGTTACTGACGGTATTGGCTCCGCAATTTCTGCGTCCTTTTCCCTCGGTTTGCGTTGTACAGATGCAGCCGGACAGTAAAATCAGCGCGCTGACAGCCAGTAACCGCATCGATGCCGGAACGACATTATATTCCCGTCCGGTGAACGGGCAAGTTTGCCATTTCCGCACCACGTATCCGGTTACCCTTCAGCCTGTCAGCCTGCATAAAGTCAGTCTGCATCTGGATGCCGATGACATGAGCTGGGGTCTGAAAATTCAGTTGTCAGTCTGGCCGGGTGCCACAGTGTCGGCAGATTCTCTGAGGTTACATCTCAGTGGTGCCAGCCGAATCGTAAATATCCTTTATACCTTGTTGTGCAGTGAAGTTGAGTCACTGACACTTTTCCAGCAGGGGGAGAGTTATACACTGTCACCGCACGCTATTCGCGCCGTGGGTTTCGGTGAAAATGAAGGTCTGCTTGCAGGCGATTCACGGGTTTCACCCACTCACAGCCTGTTACAGGACTATTTTTTCTTCCCGCAAAAATTTCATTTTATTGATATGCCGTTGCCCGCTGGCATGGTGGCGGGCAGTCAGAGCGAGCTTTCACTGGTGGTGAAATTTAACCGCTGCATGATAGCGCGCCAGCTGGAAAAAATAGCCGGTGCGGTGAATGAAAGCCTGTTTCTGCTCAACTGTACGCCTGTTGTCAATCTTTTCGCCCACCGGGCCGAGCCGATTTCGCCCGATCACGAAACGGCAGAATATCCGGTTATCCCTGATATTCGTCATCAGGATGCGATGGAAGTCTGGTCTGTAGACAGCGTGTCGGCAATGCGCAAGCAGGGTAATGAAACACAGTCCCGGCCCATCTATCCGTTGTTTGGTTTAGACCATTCAGCCAGTGACGGTGAAACCGGCTTGTTCTGGCAATGTATGCGACGTGAAACCATGCACAATGATGGCGTCACGACCTCGCTATTTATCGCTTTTTCTGACCGGGGAGAACGTCCGTTAGCGCCCGGCTGCGACATTGTCAGCATGAACCTGACCTGCACCAATCGCGATATTCCCGGTGCCATGCGCAACGGCGATCCTGAGGGGGATTTCGAATCAGAACTGCCGATTGCAGGCATGAAAATTATTGCGCTGACACGCCCGACGCTGCCGGTCAGGCCGCCGGCGAAACAAGCTACGCGCTGGCGTTTGATTTCTCAGCTTTCACTCAACCATATGCTGATCAGTGGACCCGAAGGTGCCCGTGTACTCAGGGAATCACTGGCGCTGTACAACTTTGTCGATAATCCGGGCATTACCCGCCTGATCAACCTGATCCTGCATGTTGAGACTACCCCGGTCATTACCCGGCTGGCGCCTTCGGATCCCCGTTCCATGGCACGGGGAATAGAGATCCGTATTACCTTTGCCAGCGAAGCGGCCGAAGAAGTTGAGTATTTTCTCCTGTGTCGCTTTATCGATTGTTTTCTGGCGTTGTATGCACCGGTCAACAGTTTCACACGGGTAGTCACCTGCATTGACTCACCGGGGGACATTGCACGGACATGGCCTGTGCGTGCAGGAAGGCTGTCATGGATCTAAGCAATATCCTCAGTCCACATAACTTTTTCCAACAGGTGCGTCTGTTGTTACGCAAGCTGACCAGAGCACAGGGAGAAGACAGCAAACGGGTTCTGGAAGAGCAGATTTATTTCATTTCCCCGCTCTCGCTGGATGCGCCGAAAGGCGATATTACGTCGGTCACCCCGCTTGAGCAGCAGCGCTGGCAAGTGGAAGTGGCGGCTCACGGGCTGACGGGGGCACTGGGCGCGTTACCGACGGTTTACACCGAGTGGATGATTGACCGCTATTACCGCCATGGGGACAAAACGGCCAAAGCTTTTCTGGACATTTTTAACCACCGGCTGCACAGCCTGCGCTACCTCGCCTGGCAGAAATATCATTATTACGCCATGGCGGAATTCAGTGCAACACGGCCACTGAGTCAGGCCATCCGTGCATTATCGGGCGTGGCAAACAGCACACCTTCCCTGCAACAGGAGCAGTTTGCTGATTTATTTGCACATTCAGTGCGCTCAATGCTCAACGTTGAAACCTGGTTAAAACACCGTTTTTCCGTGGCGGCGAAAGTCACGCCTTTCACCGGCGGATGGCAGGTTATGGATCCCAGCCTGTGTTGCCGGCTGGGAGAACCGTCACAAACGCTGGCCGTTGCCCCTATGATCGGCAGCGTGTATTGGGACCGGCAATCACATTTTACGGTGACGCTCGGACCGGTGCCGATGAAGAACGCCGGCCTTTTTTTGCCTAAGGGAAAGCACTATCAAAATCTGTGGTCACATTTGCGTGAATACGTGGGTCAGGGTCTGGATTTTGATATTGAGCTGCTGATCGAAAATACAACGAACGTCGCTACCCTGCTGGGAAACGGGCAACTCGGGCTGGATATTTGTCTCGGGCCTTCCGGGGACACAGACCAGCATAAAATTCGTTTACCCGTCTTCCGGGAAGGAAAATAAAAATGTCGAAAACACTAGGGCAAGACAACCGGTTTATCCGTTTCATTGGCGATACCGCCAGTTCACTGGCTCTGATGCATATCGAAGGTGATGAACAGTTCTCCGAGACCTTCAGTTATCAGATTCAGTTTCGCACGTCGTTAATCACCCCGCAGATGGGACGTTTTTTGGGGCATGAAATGGCCTGTGAGATTGGCCGTGGTAACCAAAAGCGCTACGTGCACGGTGTGCTGACACAGATTAAAGAAGACAATAATATCGATGGCATCAGCACCTTCATCGGTACGCTGGAACCGCGTATGGCGTTACTGCGTCTCGGGCGTAATCTGGCAGTTTTCCAGAATATTACCGTACCGGATTTAGTCTGCAAACTGCTGCGCCAGCACAACATCAGCCACATTGATTTACGCCTGCGGGAGACTTACCAGCCGCGCGAATACTGCATCCAATATCGAGAATCTGATTTCGACTTCATCAGCCGTCTTCTCGAACAGGAAGGCATCTATTACTTCTTCCAGCATGATGCAGGGCAGCACACCTTGGTACTGGCGGATCACCCGTCCAGCCATCAGTCGGGCAAAACGGCAGAATTGCCCTTTATGCCACTGCAAGGGCGAGGCAATGGCGTGGGTATCCTGAACTGGGTGGCATGTTCTTCACTGGCGGCCTCTTCCGTGATGCTCAATGGTTTTAACATGGTGCAGGCGACCCGTGTTGAAGGCGAATCGAAAGCCGCGGCGGCGGAATATTCCGTGCCGGGTGTCAGCTATGTTGATGCGCACGGTCATGAAAAACGCGAATTACTGCAATCAGAAGCCCGGCTGAAGATGGAGCAACTCGAGGCAGATAACCAACAATTCCACGCCGAGGCCAGCGTGTGGTGGTTAAGTTGCGGCGATAAATTCCTTCTGAGCGGACATCCTTCTTGTCAGGGACACTACCTTATCAAATCGGTTCATATGCATGCATCGAGCAACATTGATGACGGGCAACCTGATTTTGGCTACACGCTCACGGTACTGAAGGACAGCCTTTCCTGGCGTCCGCCGTGCCTCACCAGAAAACCTGAAATCGCCGGCATTCTGACTGCCATCGTGGTCGGGCCTGAATCAGAAGAGGTTCACACGGATGAATATGGCCGCATTAAAATTCAGTTCCCGTGGGATCGTGAAAACAAACATGACGATGGCAGTTCCTGCTGGGTGCGGGTTTCACAGCCGTGGGCAGGCGGGCGATTTGGTGCCATGTTCCTGCCTCGCGTCAACAGTGAGGTTACCGTCAGCTTTGTGCATGGCAACCCTGATTATCCCCTGGTGACCGGCTCAGTATACAACGGACAGAATAAACCCCCGCTGAGCCTGCCTGAGGAGAAAAATCATGCCGGATTCGTTTCACGCAGTTCCCTCAACGGTAATGTTGAAGAAGGGCATGAATTGCGTTTCGACGATAAAAAAGGCGAAGAGCGTCTGATCATGACCTCACAAAAAGATTTGCTGCTGACGGTGAAAAACGACGTCACCACGCGTATTACCAAAAACGTCACCAAAACCATTGGTGAGAACCGTACGACCGAGTTAACCAAAGGTAATGAAAGCCTGACGCTTAAACAGGGTGATTATGCCCTGGACATTAAAGGCAATCTGCAGGAAAGCCTGACCAGTGGTAACCATCAGCTAAAAATCAGTGGCGGTGGCAGTACGGTCAAAGCGGACAAAGCTTGCGTCATTGAATCCACCCAGTCTATCGAATTAAAAGTCGGTAGCAGCAAAATCACCCTTTCTCCTTCCGGCATTACGCTGAGCGGCACCACGATCAAAATTGAAGGGAAGGGGACGGCAGAACTTAAAGGCGCGATGGTCACTGTTCAGGGGAGCGGTATGACCCAGATCAAGGGCGGCGTGACGAAGATTGGCTGAGGAAATGAATAACATGAAAGAAAAATTGCTCACGCCGGAAGCGCTTGCTGCTTACAACCCGCTGCAAAACGGCGCAGAAAATGCCGCGCAGCTGATGATGGCAGGCCGTTGGGAAGATGCGCTGGCAAGCGTGGTTGCTGATGTTGCGCAGAAGAAACTGCTGGCGTGGACGCTGCAACAAGCGCTGAGTCGCCCTGAATCTCAGGAACCTGCGGTGCGGCAATGCGCCAGTGAAATCCATCAGTGGCTGGCAGAGCCTGAGGATGACCGGCGTTTCCGTATTTTCCAGCAGGCAGAGCTGCTCGGTTTTGATACCCCGGTTGGTGCGCTCGGCTTATCCGTGTTCTGGATGCAAGGCAGCATGACCCCGGCAGAGTTCGAGGCGGTGTATCCCGAACCTCATTTATCTCACCTGATGCTCCATTGCGCGCTGAAATTGCTCAGTGTAGGGATAGCGGGAGAAGACGCCCCCCTGAAGGGCGCTCAGAATTTGCTTTCTGAGTGGCACGCTACCCGGGGAGGTGACTGATGGGAAAGCCCGCTGCCCGCGTTGGTGATATGCATGTTTGCCCGATGGTGACCCCCGGCCTCCCCCCGATCCCACACGTTGGCGGGCCGGTGACCACACCCGGTACGCCCACGGTGTTTATCGGAGGCATGCCCGCCGCGACCCTGGGATCGATGGCTGTATGCGTCGGACCACCGGATACGGTTGTCATGGGCAGCACGAAAGTGCTGATTGGCAATAAACCTGCCGCGAGGATGGGCGACAGCACCGCGCATGGCGGAACCCTTGTTGCGGGTTGTCCGACCGTACTGATTTCATAGAGTGTATTGAAATGATAATGAATTTTGAGCCATTGCTCGCCCCGGTCAGTGACGAACAGCCCGCTGGCCGCAATATGGAATATGAGCCGATCTATAACGAAATCCGTGAGGCGCGGGAAAGCGATCCTGATTATTTGCCGCAGGGCGAATGGGCTACTCAATTGCGTAAAGCCGACTGGAGCAAAGTCATCCGCTTAAGCTCGCAAGTGTTACAGAAAGAAAGCAAGGATTTGCAGGTCGCCTGCTGGCTGACCGAAGGCCTTGGACAGCAACATGGGATCAGCGGCTTGCTGGACGGTATCGGTTTCCTGATAGCGTTTATACAAACTTACTGGCAAAAGGGCTGGCCGGAGCTGGATGAAGACGGCGTGATGATCCGTCATGGCATGCTCAATCGTGTGGACCGTCAGCTGGCGCAGATGCTGCATTGTCATCCTCTGTTTGGGCAGCCGGAAAGCACGCTCGATCACTGGCGTAAGGTGCTCGCCTATGAACACCGGGTGACGATGAAACCAGACAGCGCTGCCGAACGGGGCGGTGACGATGATTTCTCTATGGATACCTTCAACCGCTGGGCCGCGACACTGGATCCGCAGAAAGTCGCCGCGCAAAATGAGGTATTAGCCCGACTGGTGACCACGCTGGATACGTTTGAGGTCCTCTATGGTCAGCTGAATCCGCAGGCAGATTCTCTGGCGATGGGGCAGTTGCGCAGCGCAACCGCTGAAATTCAGGAGTATCTGAAACGTCTCTTTGACCGTGCAGCACCGGCTTATGACGATGTGATGACTCTTAACGTATTAACGCCGGAAGAAGATGAACAGAATACTGGCGTCAGTTCACTCATGAATAACACTCAGAAACAAACGATGTCACGGGATCTGGCCATCAGTCAGATGCTGACCATTGCCCATTTTTTTCGTCAGACCGAACCGTCAAGCCCCGTCCCTTTCCTGATGGAGCGAGCGGCGCGCTGGGCTGCCATGACGTTGACCGAATGGCTGGAAGAGATGTTGCAGGATGACAGCAGCATGCGTGATATCAACAACGTACTGAAAGGGCACGGCAGAGAATGAGGGGGAAAATGAGACTGACCGGGCTGGTGCTCGGCGTCATGCTGCTGGCAGGTTGTACATCAGATGATGGGCAAAGCCAACAGAAGGCGATCAGCGAAGTGGCTGCGCCTTTCGCCAGCGGCGCTATTACCCTGCAACTGCGGGCTGAACCCGGGCTGAACAGCCTGAATGATATGGCCAACAGCTGTACGGTATTACTGCTACAAGCTAAGGATAAACCGACGCTGGATAAGATGCTGGATAACCCTGCAACACTGAAAAGTTTGTTTGCCGGTGCAGGCAGTGAAGGCGATGTTTTGCAGGTGGATCGTTACGTCATGATGCCGGGACAAACCAACACGTTGCATATCGATCGCGCCCGGGATACCCGCAATGTGGCGCTGGTTGCGGGCTATTATCCGTTTCCGGTGAAGAAACACATGGTCAGCACAGAGGTGCCGGTGGATGTGGAAAGCACAGGCTGGTGGGAACCCGTCTGGCATGCGCATTTAGCGCCGGTCACGCTCTCCGTCACCTTAGGCAGTGAAAGCATTGTCAGTTCAGATATCCCCGTTGCCGGAGAGAAAAAATAATGTATCCAGAACAACAGCAGATCTACTGGCATTCCGGGCTTTATCTGCAACCGCAGCATTTTCAGTCAATTGACCTGCATTATGAATGGAACCTCGCGGAGCATTTGCGTCTGGCGCAGCCTTATAATTACGGGCTGATTGAGGTCAGCATCAATGAAGCAGCACTGAGCGATTATGTCATCAGTGTCGAGCAGTTCCGTTGTATTTTGCCCGGCGGTACCTTGCTGTCACAGCCCGGTAATAGCCGCGTTGAACAACGTAACTTCCGTGATTTCTGGAAACAGCGCGATCAGCCTCTGACCCTATGGCTGGCTTTGCGCCGTTTCGATCCGCTGCACAGCAATGTCACCACATTGGAAAGAGAGCATGATCGTGCTGTCACGCGTTGGATCAATACCAGCGAAGAGAGGGTGATGAAAGACGTCTATGATCATGCGCCGGACGCTGCAGTGGCCCGCCTGTGCTACAACGTCAGATTGCTGACGGACGTTGAAAAAGATGATGCTGTTGATTGCGAATGCATTCCTCTCACCCGGCTGCGTTATGAAAACGAAAGGGTGTCCCTCGATCCGACATTCTCGCCACCCTCCGTGACGCTTTTTGGATCATTCAGCCTCGGCAAGCTGATAGACACTATTTATTTTGAACTGAGTGCGCGGGCCAGAAAGCTTGAAGAATACAAACGCTCAGAGCGGCTGGTCAGCGATGCCGACCGTGGCGATCAGGTAACACAATTGTTAGCTATGCGCTCCCTTAACCGGGTGCTACCGCAACTGAAAAATTTCTGTCAGGCGCGCCAGGTTCATCCGTGGCATATCTACAATATGTTATGCCAGCTTGTCGGCGAACTTTCCTCATTCAATGACAGCTGCTCCTTTCTGGGAGAGTGGCATGACGGCGAAAATTCGCTGCAAACCTACAATCATCATCAATTGCTGGATTGTTTCGAGAGTGCCCGTAAGACGCTGATCACCCTGCTGAACAGTCTGGTACTTGAAGATAACACGTACATCACGCTGGAAAACGATCTTCAGGGCGTGTTCACCGGCAGCTTTGACAGTGCGCAGAGTAAAAATGCCGAATCAGTACTGCTGCTGTTACGTTCTGCCAATATGCCGATGGAAAATCGTCAGATCAAAAATCCGGGCGGTATCAAACTGGCCTCGCCAAAAATGATTGAACTGCTGATCCAGCATGCTCTTCCGGGCATTCCGGTAATACATTGTCCACAGCCTCCGCGTGGTGTGCCAAACCGCAGCGATTCACATTATTTCCTGGTCGAGCAGGACAGTGAATTGTGGAACAAAGCCCGCCAGCACAGCAAAATTTCCTTCTACTGGCCTGATATGCCGGAAGATCTTCAGGTACAGATTATATTTGTGGTGCCCTCATGATGAGTTTGCTGAATTGTTATTTACCGTTGTTTCGTTATGTGACGGCATTTTTTATTCATCCGCAGGAATATCCGGATTACAGTGCATTTCGCGAAAAAAGCATTTCCTTATTACAACAGGCGCTGCTTGAGTCAGAACGTCATCATGAATCCGCAGAATGTCAGGATGCTTATTTCGCGGTGGTGCTTTGGG
>NZ_JAFMOS010000432.1 GCF_019049755.1 Rahnella perminowiae | reverse complement strand
CGATAGAGGATTTCTATCGCTCCATCACAGCATTCGATTAGACGTTCTTGCATGCCCCTCCTAAACTTGTGACATAAAATTAACAATCCGGATAACAATTCATCATCCGGTTTGTTCACAGACAAAACAAAAACCACCTGCGAAGCATAACTATGAAATTCAAAACTGAGATCAAACCCTACCACGGCGCGGCCGGCGGCTGGGGTGCACTTGAATCAACCACCCGTTTCGTCTTCGACAGTAAGAAAGTCCTTTCAAACTTACGTAACCTGATGCGTGTTAACAAAGGTCGAGGTTTTGACTGCCCGGGTTGTGCCTGGGGGGATGATAATCACAGTACTTTCAGCTTCTGCGAAAACGGTGCGAAAGCCGTCAGTTGGGAAGCCACCCGTAAAGCCGTTGAACCCGAATTCTTCGCTCAACACAGTGTGAGCAAACTGCGTGCGCAGAGCGATTACTTCCTCGAATATCAGGGTCGTCTGACCCATCCGATGCGTTATAACCGCACCACCGACCATTACGAACCTATCAGCTGGGATGCCGCATTCTCACTGATCGCCAGTCATCTGAATGGACTGGAAAGCCCGGATCAGGCGGATTTCTACACCTCCGGTCGTGCGAGTAACGAAGCCTCTTATTTGTATCAGGTGTTCGGCCGAATGTTCGGGACGAACAACTTCCCTGACTGCTCAAACATGTGCCACGAAGCCAGTGGTGTTGGCCTGAAACAAAGTATCGGCGTCGGTAAAGGCACCATCCGCCTGGATGATTTTGAGAAAGCCGATGCGATTTTCGTCTTCGGTCAGAATCCGGGCACTAACCACCCGCGTATGCTGCACAGCCTGCGTCATGCGTCCGACCGGGGTGCAAAAGTGGTCAGTTTTAACACCCTGCGTGAACGGGGTCTGGAGCGTTTCGCTGATCCGCAAAAACCGCTGGAAGTGGTGACACCGAAAGCCGGTCGCATCAGCGCAGCCTATTATCAGCCAAACCTTGGCGGTGATATGGCCGCTGTACGCGGAATGGTTAAAGCGCTATTGCAGACTCACCGCGAACGTATTGCTTCCGGCCAGCCTTCCCTGTTTGATGAAGAATTTATCGCAGCCCACTGTGCCGGTGTCGATGAGTATCTGGCTGTGGTCGATGCCACCAGCTGGGAAAAAATCACTGGACAGTCAGGTCTGAGCGAACAGGACTTGCGCGAAGCGGCATCTATTTATATGAATGCAGAACGTGTGATTTGTACCTGGGCAATGGGTGTGACGCAACATAAACACTCCGTACCGACCGTGCGTGAAATCACCAACCTGCAACTGTTGTTTGGTCAGCTTGGCAAGCCTGGCGCCGGTTTGTGTCCGGTTCGCGGTCACAGCAATGTGCAGGGTAACCGCACCATGGGTATCGATGAAAAAGCGCCAGCCGCCCTGCTGGATGCGATGGAAAGCCACTTCAAATTCACGCCACCGCGTGTACCGGGGCACAACACGGTTGAAGCACTGGAAGCCATGCTGCGTAAAGAAGCCAGGGTTCTGATCTGCCTCGGGGGTAATCTGGCGGCGGCGGCACCGGATACGCCACGTACCGAACAGGCGCTGAGCAATCTGGAACTGTCAGTTCAGATCAGCACCAAACTAAACCGTACGCACCTGACACCCGGCGCAGAAGCGCTGATTCTGCCAACGCTGGGCCGTACCGAGCTGGATATGCAGGCAACCGGTTCGCAATTTATCACGGTTGAAGACTCCTTCAGCATGGTCCATGCCTCCGAAGGTGTGGGGATCCCGTTATCCACAGAGCAGCGTTCGGAAACGGCAATTGTCTGCGGTATCGCCAATGCCGTTCTGGGTGATAAATACCTTGACTGGATGGCGCTGGCTGACGATTACAATCTGATCCGTGATCATATTGAAGCCACCATTCCGGGTTTCAAAGATTTCAATGCGCGCTGCGATATTAAAGGCGGTTTCTATCTCGGTAACGCGGCAGCAGAACTGAAATTCAACACCCTGAGCGGTAAGGCGAATTTCAGTGCATCACCGTTGCCAGAAGTGTTGATTCCGATGGGCGACCGGAATGCACCGTTCACCCTGCAAACGTTACGTTCACACGACCAATATAACACCACCATTTACGGCCTTGATGACCGTTACCGTGGCGTTTACGGTCAGCGTGAGGTGCTGTTTATCCACCCGCAGGATCTGGCGGATCTCGGCCTGCAAGACGGCGAACTGGTAGAAATCGAAACGCTGTGGAATGACGGTGTTGAGCGTAAAGTCACAGGTTTCAAACTGGTCAGCTATGATATTCCACGCGGTAACCTGGCGGCCTATTATCCGGAAACCAACCCGCTGGTGCCGATGTCCAGTTTTGGTGATCAGACCCACACCCCGACCTCGAAAGCTGTGCCGGTGACTATCCGTCGCTGCCAACCAAAAGTTGACCTGCAACGTATCGCATAAGTGTTACTTGCGAGACATCGCGCAAATCTCCCCTTTCGCTTCAGGGTTATGAGGCGAAAGGGGCTGATGCTGCTTGCCCGAAGGGGCCAGATCGCGTAAAACTGTCTGCCGCTAATCGAGCCACATTAACCCCCAATTCTCTGGACGATATGTTTCAAGATAACCCGCTGCTCGCGCAGCTAAAACAGCAACTTCACTCTCAGACTCCACGTGTTGAAGGCATCGTGAAAGGCACTGAGAAAGGCTTTGGCTTTCTTGAAGTAGAGGGTCAAAAAAGCTATTTCATTCCCCCTCCGTACATGAAAAAAGTCATGCACGGGGATCGCGTTATCGCTTCACTGCAAACCGAAAAAGAGCGTGAAGTCGTCCAGCCGGAAAAGTTGGTTGAACCTTTTCTCAGCCGTTTTGTTGGCCGTGTAACGAAGAAAGATGACCGCCTTTCTGTCATTCCTGATCATCCTTTATTACGTGATGCTATTCAGTGCCGCGTTGCCCGCAATATCAATCATGAAGTGAGCGACGGTGACTGGTGTGTGGCTGAGATGCGCCGCCACCCGCTGAAAGAAGGCGACCACAGTTTCCAGGCTGAAATCACCGAATGGATCACGACCGGGGCCGACGAACTTGCGCCGTGGTGGGTGACGCTGGCCCGTCATAACCTCGAACGTGAAGCGCCAAAAACGGATATTGCCGAACTGCGCGATGAAGGTCTGACCCGCGAAGACCTGACTGCCCTGCCATTTGTCACTATTGACAGCGGCAGTACGCAGGACATGGATGACGCACTGTATGTTAAAGACAACGGTGACGGCACCCTGCAAATGACTGTCGCGATTGCTGACCCGACGGCTTACGTCAGCGAAGGCAGCGATCTGGACAATATTGCGAAAAAACGCGCCTTCACCAACTATTTGCCAGGCTTCAACATCCCGATGCTGCCGCGCGAATTGTCCGATGATATCTGTTCACTGTGGCCGGACGTCAGCCGTCCGGTTCTGGCGTGTTCTGTTACTGTGGGCACTGATGGCTCACTGGGCAGCGACATTCGCTTCTTCGCCGCGACTATCGAATCAAAAGCCAAGCTGGCGTACGACGACGTGTCTGACTGGCTGGAAGCGGATGAGAAAAGCGAATGGCAACCGGCCAGCGATGTGATTGCCTCCCAGATCCGCCTGCTGAAACGCGTCTGTGACGTGCGCAGTGCATGGCGTACCGAGCATGCACTGGTGTTCAAAGATCGTCCTGATTACCGCTTCGTGCTGGGTGAGAAAGGCAATGTACTGGAAATCATCGCTGAGCATCGCCGCATTGCCAACCGCATTGTTGAAGAATCGATGATTGCCGCCAACGTCTGTGCAGCGATTGCCCTGCGTGACAGCCTCGGTTTCGGCGTTTACAACGTGCATACCGGTTTTGACCCGTTACTGGTTGAAAACGCAATCACCGTGTTGCAGGCCAATGACGTTGAGGCTAATGCTGAAGAACTGCTGACCCTGCCAGGTTTCTGCGCACTGCGTCGCAAGCTTGATGCTTTACCCACGCAGTTCCTTGACAGCCGCATCCGCCGTTTCCAGACCTTTGCGGAAATCAGCACCACACCAGGGCCGCACTTCGGTCTGGGCCTGGAAGCTTACGCCACCTGGACATCACCTATCCGTAAATACGGCGATATGGTGAACCACCGTTTGCTGAAAGCGATGATCCTGCAACAGTCTGCTGAAAAACCTCAGGATGACATGACCCTTCAGTTGGCAGAACGTCGCCGTGCTAACCGCATGGCCGAACGTGACGTCGGTGACTGGCTGTATGCCCGTTATCTGGAAGATAAAGTCGGTACTGAGGTTAAGTTCAGCGCCGAGATCATCGATGTCACGCGCGGCGGCCTGCGTGTCCGTCTGCAAGATATCGGTGCCGTAGCATTTATCCCGGCTCCGTTCCTGCACAGTGTGCGTGATGAGCTGGTCTGCAGCGCAGAGACGGGCACCGTGCTTATCAAAGGTGAAGTGGCCTATCGTCAGAGTGACATCATTGATGTGAACATTGCGGAAGTCCGCATGGAAAACCGGAATGTGATTGCCAAACCGGCAGTTTAAGGTTTCGCTTTCAGCGAAGATAAAAAACCGGTCATTTGACCGGTTTTTTTATGTCCTAAAGAGGCCGTGCTGAGAAAGTGCTCTGTTCGCTCCTCCCCCTTCGCAGGGAGCCAGCCCGTTATCTCAGATCTGATAGTCAATCACCGGTTCGCCGCCCGTTGCAAACACCTTCTCTTTAATCTCATTGACCGACAGCCCCGGATTACATAACTCGATAAATCGCCAGACGTAGTTTCTCTGCAACTGGGCTTTCTTCAGCCCCAGCCAGACCGTATTGGCTTCAAATAAATGTTCCGCGTTGATCAACTGAAGACCGGTATCACGGTTGGCTTCAAATGCTTTATCAGCCAGGATCCCCACGCCCAGTCCCAGTTCGACGTATGTCTTAATCACATCAGAATCCTGCGCACTCAGCACGATATCAGCGGTCAGTGCGGCACGGCTGAAAGCCTCATCAAGACGGGAACGTCCGGTGATACCCTGACGATAGGTGATCAAAGGCTGTTCGCTCAGATGCTGTAACGTCAGCGGGTGTTGCAGCGTCAGCGGATGCCCCTGCGGTACCACGATGGCATGATGCCAGCGGTAATAAGGAAATGCGGCGACTGACGGATCATTCATCAGCCTTTCACTGGCGATGGCCACATCCGCCTGCCCGCTGAGCAACATTGCCAGCACTTCCTGTGGTGAACCCTGATGTAACTCGAGACGGACCCCCGGATAAATGGCACGGAAGGCTTTGATAACTTTAGGCAAACTGTAACGTGCCTGAGTGTGAGTGGTGGCGATGGTCAGCACACCCGCGTCTTCTTTGGAGAAAACATCCGCCAGACGCCGGATATTCTGCGCCTCGTTAAGAATTCTCTCGGCGACTGCCAGCAACTCTTTACCCGGCTCAGTCAGCCCCAGTAAGCGCTTTCCACGACGGATAAATATCTCAACGCCCAGTTCATCTTCCAGCTCGCGGATATGACGGCTGACACCTGACTGCGACGTGAACAGCATGTTCGATACTTCTGTCAGGTTGTAATTGCATCGCGCTGATTCCCGTATAATTTTGAGTTGTTGAAAGTTCACCGCAGTCTGCCTCTTTGCTTGCCGAAAACCCTATTGTTACGATCTGTTGCTATGCCAGACAAATAAGAAAAAGCGGTTACTTATGCTTTTTACGACTATAGGAGACAGGCGATGATTTTTGACGATCGTAAAAAACGCCGGTAACCGGCGTTTTCAGGTTTTAAAACCTCTCAGCAACATGCTAACAATCCGCAGATTACTCTGGCACCGGCGTCATGACCGGTTTCCCGCTAAAATGAGCCTCAAGGTTTGCCAGAACCAGTGTCAGCATGTTTTCGACGGATTCCGGCGAACGACCTGCAACATGTGGCGTGAGCACCAGATTATCCAGCATGAACATTTCCGGCGGCACCTGCGGCTCACCGTCCACCACATCCAGCGCGGCACCGGCGATGACATTATTGTGCAGGCTGGCAATCAGTGCGGCACTGTCCACCACGCTTCCCCGCGCGATATTAATCAAAAAGCCTTCAGGCCCCAGCGCATGAAGCACCGCAGCGTCCACCAGCCTGACGGTGTTTTTGCCGCCCGGCGTCGCCACCACCAGATAATCAGCCCATTCAGCCAGATCCGTGGTCGTGAGGAAATAACGGTACGGGCTGTCTTCCTGTTGCCGCCGGTTGTGATACCCAATCTCCATATCAAATCCGCCTGATGCGCGGCGGGCAATCAATGCACCGATGTTACCCAGGCCGATAATACCCAGACGTTTACCCGCCATTCCCGGTGTATTCCAGCGCGTTTTTTTCCATTCCCCCGTGCGTACGGCGGCATCAAATTGGGGAATTCTTCGGGTAATAGCCAGCATCAGGGCCAGCGTATGGTCCGCCACTGAGGCGTTATTGGTGCCGGGGCCATTGGTGACATGAATACCCCGTTGTCTTGCTGCGGCGACATCAATATGTTCAAAGCCCACTCCCTGCGCACAAATGATTTCCAGTGCCGGTAACACCTCCATTTCCGTTGCGCTTAATCCGATGCTGCCAATGGTTAATACCCCGCGGATTTGCCGGGCGATCTGCGGATCAAGGTTTGCGCGCTGTTCAGGCGAGGTCGCAAAATAAAGGCAAAAACCGGCGGCCTCAAAACGGCCAGGATAGCCAGCATCAAGTTCAATATGGCTGAGCAACGCAATGGTCATGGAGTTTCCTCGGGATAATGTCAGTCAATCACTAGCAGGCTAGCTTTTTCGCTTTCACTATCAACGATGCGCTTTCCCTTG
The DNA here is from genome assembly GCF_019049755.1 of Rahnella perminowiae. Lineage (GTDB taxonomy): Bacteria > Pseudomonadota > Gammaproteobacteria > Enterobacterales > Enterobacteriaceae > Rahnella > Rahnella perminowiae. Next base: position 2,445 of record NZ_JAFMOS010000432.1, on the reverse strand, counting down.
TACAGCTTTTCGGCGGTTTACAGGAGAAGTTACCAAGTCCGGTCTACACTGCTTGTTATCGTCTGCATGCACGCAGTCGACCCCTTCGGCAATTTTTGTCAGATTTCCCTGAAACGGAGTGACGTCAAGTATGGCAAAGGCCCGATCCAGCAAGAAGATAAGTAAGCCTGTTGTAACAACGGAAGAAACCCGCACCATTCCGGCACATTTACAGGTTGATATTGCAGTAGATGAGTTTGGCGTGCGGATTATTGAGCCTTACAGTGATGGTGAGATTGTTCGCAGTTTCGATTCCGGGCACACCACACGGGTACGCGAAGGATTGCCGGTGCCACTGGGTGCGACCTGGGACGGACTGGGCGTCAATTTCGCGCTGTTTTCAGCTAACGCCACCAAGGTTGAGCTGTGTCTTTTTAACGAAGACGGTGAGCAATACGATGTCATCGAACTTCCGGAATATACCGATGAAGTCTGGCACGGTTATCTGCCGGATGCCCGTCCCGGCCTGCTGTATGCCTATCGCGTACACGGCCCCTATGCGCCGCACGATGGCCACCGGTTTAATCCCGCCAAGTTACTGCTCGACCCTTACGCCAAACAGATTGTCGGCGAACTGAAATGGGACGATGCGCTGTTCGCCTATGACCTGCAAAGCCCGAAGAAAGATTTGCACATTGATAATACTGACAGCGCCGCGTTTTTGCCTAAATGCCGGGTGATTGATCCCGCATTCTCATGGGCCCGTTCCCGAAAAAGACACATTCCCTGGGAAAAAACTCTGATTTATGAGACCCATGTCCGCGGTTATACCATGCGCCATCCGGCAGTACCCGAGCATCTGCGCGGCACGTTTTCCGGCATGAGCACGCCACATATCGTGGACTATATCCGTTCTCTCGGCGTCACGTCTGTCGAGCTGATGCCTGTTCATGCTTTTACCGATGACCGGCATTTGCAGGATAATGGTCTGCATAATTTCTGGGGCTATAACACGCTGAGTTTCTTTGCGCCGCATCCGCAATATATGGCGACGCAAACCGTTAATGAGTTCAAACAGATGATTGCCACCCTGCATGCCGCAGGCATTGAGGTCATTCTGGATGTCGTTTATAACCACACCGCCGAAGGTAACGAGCTGGGTCCGACGCTGTCTTTCAAAGGTATCGACAACGCCAGCTATTACCGGCTGATGCCTGACAATAAGCGTTATTACATAAACGATACCGGTACCGGCAATACGCTCAATCTCAGCCATCCCCGCGTATTACAGATGGTCACCGACTCGCTGCGATACTGGGCAACTGAAATGCAGGTCGATGGTTTTCGCTTTGATCTGGCAACCATCCTCGGACGTGAAAGCTATGGTTTTGATGAGGGCTGCGGCTTTCTCGACACCTGCCGCCAGGATCCTATCCTCAGCCAATGTAAACTGATCGCCGAACCCTGGGATTGTGGCCCCGGCGGATATCAGGTGGGCGGCTTCCCGCCAGGCTGGATGGAATGGAACGACCGGTTCCGTGACACGGTGCGTAAATTCTGGCGTGGCGATGAAGGTCAGCTGGCGCAGTTTGTTACACGACTTTCCGGTTCAGCAGACTTGTTTAATCACCGGGGCCGCAAGCCTTATGCTTCCGTGAATTTCATTACTGCCCACGACGGTTTCACGCTCAATGACTGGGTGTCGTATGCCAATAAACACAACGAGGCTAATGGCGAAAACGGCGAAGATGGCAGCGATAACAACATTTCCGCGAACTATGGTGTGGAAGGCCCGACTGACGATCCGGCCATCAATGAACTGCGGCAGCGGCAAATGCGCAATATGCTGGCGACGTTGTTGCTTTCTCAGGGGACGCCGATGCTGCTTGCGGGTGATGAGTTTGGCCGCTCGCAGAACGGCAATAACAACGCCTATTGTCAGGACACGGATATTGCCTGGGTAAACTGGGATATTGGAGACAAAGGCAAGGCGCTGTTGCTATTCACCTACCGGCTCATTGCTTTGCGTAAACGCTTCCCGATATTGCACCGGGGACGCTTCCTGACTGGCGCGCTGCATGAAAAACTGGGAGTGAAGGATGTGAGCTGGTTCCAGCCACAGGGGCAGGAAATGTCCGATGCAGCCTGGAAAGATCCCCATGCCAAATGCATTGCGATGTTGCTCGATGGCCGTGCCCAGCCGACCGGTCTGGTGCGGCAGGGCTCGCTAAGCACGGTACTGCTACTGTTCAACGCGTCACATGAAGACGTGGTGTTCACGTTGCCTTCGGTGGCGCATGGTGAAAGCTGGCGACATATTTTCGATACCTTCCAGCCGGATGACATCAACGAGCATAACTTTGAATTTGGCCGCGAGTACATCTGCACGTCCCGCACTGTGGTGTTATTTGAGCTGCTCAGCACCGCGAAACACTAAGGTTTTGGCGCGGCTTCAGATTAATAAGC
>NZ_JAFMOS010000433.1 GCF_019049755.1 Rahnella perminowiae | reverse complement strand
TTAATGTTATGAATTATAAAGTCTTATTCGAAAATAAGACGAAATAAGCCGGTAACTCGTTATTACTTATACTAAATTTCCTAAGTGATGATGTTTTGAACAGGCAACAAAGAGCAAACCACAACACACACATGAACGGGGTAATCGGATGAAAGTAACAAAGGGTAAGATCTGGCTGGCAGGGTGTATCGCATTAGCAATGAGTCAGGCGGCGTTCGCAAAAGACATCAAAGTTGCCATCGTGGGTGCTATGTCAGGTCCGGTTGCCCAGTACGGCGACATGGAATTTACGGGGGCAAAACAGGCGATCGCTGACATCAACGCCAAAGGCGGAGTGAAGGGCGATAAACTGGTTGGCGTGGAATATGACGATGCCTGTGACCCTAAACAAGCTGTTGCCGTGGCCAACAAAGTGATTAACGACGGTATCCGTTATGTTATCGGCCACCTGTGTTCTTCTTCCACTCAGCCTGCCTCGGACATCTATGAAGATGAAGGCGTGCTGATGATCACTCCGGCGGCGACCAACGCTGACCTGACCACCCGTGGTTATAAAATGGTGATGCGCACCACCGGTCTGGATTCCGATCAGGGTCCGACCGCAGCGAAATATATCCTCGATACCATCAAACCAAAACGCATCGCTGTTGTGCATGATAAACAGCAATACGGCGAAGGTCTGGCCCGTTCCGTACAGGACGCGCTGAAAAAAGGTGGCGGTAACGTTGTTCTTTTTGAAGGCGTAACCGCAGGCGACAAAGATTTCTCCACACTGGTGGCGCGTCTGAAAAAAGAAAACGTCGATTTCGTTTATTTCGGCGGTTATTACCCGGAAATGGGTCAGATCCTGCGTCAGTCAAAACAAGCCGGTCTGGCAGCGAAATTTATGGGCCCGGAAGGCGTGGGCAACTCTTCATTGTCTAACATCGCGGGTGATGCCTCTGAAGGCATGCTGGTGACATTGCCAAAACGCTATGACCAGGTTCCAGCCAACCAGCCAATCGTTGATGCGCTGAAAGCCAAGAAACTGGATCCAACCGGTCCGTTCGTCTGGACGACTTACGCCGCATTGCAGGCGCTGACGACCGGTATGGAACGTAGTGGCAGCATGGAACCGGCTGATATCGCCAAAAATCTGAAATCAGCGTCAGTGGATACCGTAATGGGCCCGCTGAGCTGGGATGATAAAGGTGACCTGAAAGGATTCGAATTCGGTATCTTCGAGTGGCATAAAGACGGCACGTCTACCCCAATCAAATAAATGCCCGGCATCCTTCGCGCCGCCTCTGCGTTGGCCGCCTTCATTCACCCCGGTCACTTACCTGTGTAAGCTCCCGGGGATTCATTCAGTTGCCGCCTTGATGCAACACGAATGATTTTGGGCATTATGTTTCAGAACAGCGCATTACTCTGCCCGGCGTCTATTGTTATAAGAGGCGCCGGGTTGCAGTCTCAGCACAAGTTATCAAACCCTTGATTAATAAGGATAGGGTATGTCAGAGCAGTTCCTCTATTTCATTCAGCAGATGTTCAACGGTGTCACGTTGGGCAGCACTTATGCGCTGATTGCCATTGGTTACACCATGGTTTACGGCATTATCGGCATGATTAACTTCGCCCACGGCGAGGTGTATATGATCGGCAGTTATGTCTCCTTTATCGTTATCGCCGCCCTGATGATGATGGGTATCGATGCCAGCTGGTTGCTGATCGGTGCCGGTTTCATCGCGGCGATTGTAATTTCCAGTGCGTATGGCTGGAGTATTGAACGCGTGGCATATAAGCCGGTGCGTAACTCCAAGCGTCTGATTGCACTGATTTCTGCCATCGGGATGTCTATTTTTCTGCAAAACTACGTCAGCCTGACCCAGGGCTCACGCGATCTTGCCTTACCGAGTCTGGTTACCGGCCAGTGGAAACTGGGAGAGACCAACGGCTTTGCGGCGACCATCAGCACCATGCAGCTGATTATCTGGGTCGTCACGTTTGTTGCGATGCTGGCGTTGACGTTGTTCATCCGTTATTCACGCATGGGCCGCGCCTGCCGTGCCTGCGCAGAAGATCTCAAAATGGCCAGCCTGCTGGGCATCAGCACGGACCGCGTAATTTCGCTGACCTTCGTCATTGGTGCATTAATGGCGGCCGTGGCGGGCGTTCTGCTCGGTCAGTTTTACGGTGTCATTAATCCGTATATTGGCTTTATGGCCGGGATGAAAGCCTTCACCGCAGCGGTGCTGGGAGGGATCGGCAGTATTCCGGGCGCGATGATCGGCGGCCTGATTTTAGGCGTGGCCGAAGCGCTGACCTCGGCGTATCTGAGCACTGAATACAAAGACGTGGTCTCCTTCGCACTGCTGATCGTGGTGTTGCTGGTGCTGCCGACCGGTATTCTTGGTCGCCCGGAGGTTGAGAAAGTATGAAGCGCCTGAATCTGTTAAATGCGCTGGTCTCGGCATTCGTCCTGCTGGTGCTGGCGGCGTTCATTATGGGATTGCAGCTGAGTCTCGACGGCACAAAACTGGTGGTCAACGGGGCCGGTGAAGTGCGCTGGACGTGGATTGCCATCGGTTGTGTGATCGTCTTCGTGTTCCAGTTGTTCCGCCCGATGGTCAGTAGCAGCCTGAAAAAAGTCTCGGGTCCTGGCTGGGTTTTGCCAAGCTTTGATGGCTCAACGCCAAAACAAAAACTGCTGGCGCTGGTGCTGATTATCGCCGCCATCGCCTGGCCGTTTATCGTCTCGCGCGGCACAGTGGATATCGCCACGCTGACCCTGATCTACATTATGCTGGGCCTCGGTCTCAATGTTGTGGTCGGGCTGTCCGGTCTGCTGGTGCTGGGCTACGGCGGCTTTTACGCCATTGGTGCTTACACGTACGCATTGCTCAACCATTATTATGGCATCGGTTTCTGGGAAGCCTTACCGCTGGCCGGTCTGGTGTCTGCGGCATTCGGTTTCCTGCTCGGATTCCCGGTTTTGCGGCTGCGCGGTGACTATCTGGCGATCGTCACGTTGGGTTTCGGCGAAATTGTCCGTATCCTGCTGCTCAATAATACCGAACTGACCGGCGGGCCGAACGGCATCAGCCAGATCCCTAAACCGACGCTGTTCGGGCTGGAATTCAGCCGTACGCCGCGCGACGGCGGCTGGGATACCTTCAGTAACTTCTTTCATGTCACGTATGACCCGAGTGATCGCATCATCTTCCTGTACATGGTGGCGCTGCTGCTGGTGATCGCAACCTTGTTCATTATCAACCGTTTGCTGCGTATGCCGCTGGGTCGTGCATGGGAAGCACTGCGTGAAGATGAAATTGCCTGCCGCTCACTGGGCCTGAACCCGACCCGCATCAAATTGACCGCATTCACCATCAGCGCTGCGTTTGCCGGTTTTGCCGGTACGCTGTTTGCGGCACGTCAGGGCTTTGTCAGCCCGGAATCCTTCACTTTTGCGGAATCTGCGTTCGTGCTGGCTATCGTGGTGCTCGGCGGGATGGGCTCGCAGTTTGCGGTTATCCTGGCGGCGATTCTGCTGGTGGTATCCCGTGAGCTGATGCGTGATCTCAATGAATACAGCATGTTACTGCTCGGTGCGTTGATGGTGCTGATGATGATCTGGCGTCCGCAGGGCTTGCTGCCGATGAAGCGACCGCAACTGAAACTGAAACTGTCTAAGCAACAAATCGCGGATCAGGGGGAAAAGGCATGAGTACGCAACCTCTGTTAGCGGTTGAAGGGCTGATGATGCGTTTTGGCGGCCTGCTGGCGGTCAACAACGTGGCGCTGAACCTTAATCAGGGTGAAATTGTTTCCCTGATCGGCCCCAACGGTGCCGGTAAAACCACGGTATTTAACTGCCTGACCGGTTTCTATAAACCAAGCGGCGGCACCATTAAGTTACGTGATCAACATCTTGAAGGATTGCCGGGGCAGAAAATTGCCCGCATGGGCGTGGTGCGAACTTTCCAGCACGTACGCCTGTTCCGTGAAATGACCGTGATCGAAAACCTGCTGGTCGCCCAGCATCAGCACCTGAAAAGCGGTGTACTGGCTGGCCTGTTCAAAACGCCGGGTTTTCGCCGTGCTGAAGCCGATGCTCTGGATCGTGCTGCTGACTGGCTGGAGCGCGTCGGATTGCTCGAACTGGCAAACCGCCAGGCGGGTAATCTGGCTTACGGCCAGCAACGCAGGCTGGAAATTGTCCGCTGCATGGTAACGCGTCCGGAAATCCTGATGCTCGACGAACCGGCTGCCGGCCTGAACCCGCGTGAAACTGAAGAGCTGAACCAGCTGATTGCTGAACTGCGTAACCAGCACAACGTGTCGGTGCTGCTGATTGAGCACGACATGAAACTGGTCATGGGCATTTCTGACCGCATCTACGTGGTGAATCAGGGAACGCCGCTGGCGCAAGGCACACCGGCTGAAATTCGTAATAATCCTGACGTGATCCGCGCCTATTTAGGCGAAGGTTAATGGGCGAAGTCTAAGGGACAGAACAAGATGTTGTCATTTAATCAGGTATCCGCCCATTACGGCAAAATTCAGGCGCTGCATGAAGTCAGCCTGAACATTAATAAAGGGGAAATCGTCACGCTGATCGGCGCAAACGGTGCCGGTAAAACCACGCTGCTCGGCAGTTTATGTGGCGAACCGCGTGCGACGAACGGCTCGATTATTTTCGAAGGGAAAGACATCACACAGTGGCAGACCGCCAAAATCATGCGCGGCGATATCGCGATTGTGCCGGAAGGTCGCCGCGTATTCTCCCGTATGACGGTGGAAGAAAACCTGGCGATGGGCGGTTTCTTTGCCACACGCGATCAGTATCAGGAGCGGCTGGAGCGTGTGTTTACGTTGTTCCCGCGCCTGAAAGAGCGTCGTGTGCAGCGTTCAGGCACCATGTCCGGCGGTGAGCAACAGATGCTGGCGATTGGCCGTGCGCTGATGAGTCAGCCACGCTTGCTGTTGCTCGATGAACCGTCGCTGGGGCTGGCACCTATCATCATCCAGCAGATTTTCGACACTATCCAGCAGTTGCGCGAAGAAGGCATGACCATCTTCCTGGTTGAGCAAAACGCCAATCAGGCGCTGAAACTGGCCGATCGCGGCTATGTGCTGGAAAACGGTCATGTGGTGCTGGAAGACACCGGTGCGGCATTGCTGGCGAACGAAGCAGTGCGTGCGGCTTATCTCGGTGCATAAACTGGCTTCGGATTTTAAAAAACGGTGTTAAATCTGACAAACCGCACGGCAAGCGCTTTGCGGTTTTTATTTTGTCTATAAATTAACATCTCTTACATTCGTATAACTTTGCATACCATCAGGAACATGTCATGAACACAGAAGGTTTACTCGCCGCCCGTATGGTCAGGCTTAAAAGTTCGGCCATCCGGGAATTGCTGAAACACAGCAAGATGGAAGGCGTTATTTCGCTGGCGGGTGGTATTCCTTCTTCGGCGCTTTTTGATTTCGACGGTCTGCGTGAGGCGACGCAACTGGCCATCACTGAACAGCCGGAGCATGCTTTTCAGTATGGGCTGACTGAAGGCAGTTATACGCTGCGTGAGCGTATTGCTGAGCTTTGTCAGGAACGCGGAGTGGTGGCCAGTCCGGATGATATTGTGGTCACTGCCGGCTCCCAGCAGGCGCTGGATCTGGTGATGCGCGCCGTGGTAAACCCGGATGACGTTTTCGTTGTCGAGCGCCCGACCTATCTGGCAGCCTTACAGACGCTGGAACTGGCGGAGGCCAGACTGTTATCCGTCGGTTCTGACGGCGATGGCATGATTGTTGATGAGCTGGCACAACTGCTGAAGACGCACAAAATCAAAGGTGTATATCTTGTCCCGACATTCGGTAACCCGAGCGGCGTGACCCTGAGTCGTGCCCGTCGCGAACAGCTGGTAAAACTGGCGGCACAGCACGAATTTCTGATTGTGGAAGATGACCCGTACGGCGAACTGCGTTTCACTGAAGAACGCCAGCCGACGCTTTTCGAGCTGTCGAAGGCGCTGTACGGTAACGCGGATAACATCATCTACACTTCGACATTTTCTAAAATCCTGGCACCGGGCCTGCGTCTGGGCTGGGTCATTATGCCCGACTGGCTACTGCACAAAGTTGCCATCATCAAGCAGGCGGCGGATCTGCATGCCAGCGCGCTGTCGCAGACAATTGCCGAATATTATCTCGGCCTGGGCCGTCTGCCGAAGCAGATCGAAACCATCCGTACGGCCTATAAAAAGAAATGTCAGGTTATGGCCGAACTGCTGGAACGCGAACTGGGAGACGTGCTGACGTTTGAATATCCGAAAGGCGGCATGTTCCTGTGGGCACGCTTCCGCGAACCGCGTAATTGTGCTGACTGGATGAAAAAGACGCTGGCGCAGGGTGTGGTATTTGTACCGGGCGAATTCTTCTATGCCGATAACCCGGATCACTCGACGTTCCGTTTGTCGTTCGCTACCGCGACTGAAGAGCAAATGCATGAGGCGGTTGCCCGCCTCAAACGCGCATTGTAATTTTCCTTCGCTTGTCTGTCAGCAGGTACCTTTTTGTGCCCGGTACCTGCCGGCAGGCATTACATGTCGGATGGATAAACTTTACACGGTTTTATATTTTTCGTTCCCTTTTTCCCGCCATTTAACAGCACTTCTTCCGCGTCAAAAAATTCCTGAATATGATTGCTAATGACCGGACAGGCAGCAACACCCTGGAGCAGGGCGCCATGCTGCTTTAGCCAGAATAAAATGCGCACAAAACTGGCCGCATTCGGGCGGTAATGGCCGCTTTTACACGTAATCCCGACCAAAATTCCATTATTTACCGCTATTTCACCGGCAGCCTGTACCGGCGCGCCGCTCAGGAAGCTCGAGTGGTGGAAAATATCCACCCTATGATCGTTAGCGTAAAGGCTATTATTGGGCGCCATCACAAATATGGCCCATCCCTCGCCAGCAATATTGGTGCTCATATTACCCGTGTGAAACCGTTCACCGCGTGAATTATAAATGATGCCATTGTTGATATAAATTTTTTTATCTTCACGCTGTGCGCTGTCTAAATAAGTGACGCCCATTTGCAGTCTGCGTAGTAATTCTTCTCCCTTTTTATTATCAAACATATCCGGAATATAAAATTCACGCAGCCAGTCCAAAAAACTCAATGGGCTTGAGGACGTCTTCCAGATTGATAACGGGTCTTTACTATAAGCAATGGCCCTTGCTAAAGGAAAATGGCCGGGTATTAATGCTTCCTGCCAGTAATCTTGATGTAAACGGTGATGTGTTTTGCCCGTTACTCCCACCACAAAAGGTTTTACTGCCGCCCTGACTTTTGCCCAACCCCGAAGTCCGTGGCCTGAGCTATCGCCGGTCACGAGTTGAAGAGTGAGGGCCTTAGCGCGTTTAAGGGCCTGATCATGAAGTATCATGACCGCCGCAGCGCGATGGTTTGCAGGCTTACGGTGATAATATTTCTGACAGGCATCACAAATCATTAGCAGCAGATTGGCTTCTAAATCGGGCGTTTCTAACGTAATGATTTTGTAATGTTGTAAGAGCGTATCAATATGAGCCAGATAAACATTGGCCCTTCTGTGAAACAATCCCAGATTGGATTGCTTTTTAAATTCCTCTATCGTCCATATTTTATCTGGCATATGTTCTTACCTTCCATTTCTCTTAATTACACCTAGTATTTGTATGTTATTTAAGGGGTTGTAAATGAGGTGGGTAGTAGATTTTTCTGAGTGCATGATAATTTTAGTGGCTGTTCAAGTCGAATTCATTATGAATTAAGCAATGCCCTACAAAGCTTTATTTAACATCGCTATCATATTACTGTCATTGATTTTATGTTTTTCTGTCATTTTTCCATGTCATGTTAGCTCCCGAATAAAAACGTTTCTTAATATCCATTATTTCTCTGCACTTGTTCTACACCAGCAGAATTCAGGAGACAGGCATGTTCATCAACCTCAAAAAAACGGTCATTGGCACCGCGCTGGCGCTGGCTTTCAGCGCCAATGCTTTTGCTGTGACAGAAATTCCTTTCTGGCACTCTATGGATGGCGAGTTAGGCAAAGAAGTGAACTCGCTGGCTGACCGTTTTAACCAGACGCACCCTGATGTCAAAATTGTGCCTGTCTATAAAGGCAAATACGACGAAAGCCTGGCGGCTGGGATTGCAGCGTACCGAACCGGTAATGCGCCTGCGATTCTGCAGGTTTACGAAGTGGGCACCGCGACCATGATGGCCAGCAAAGCCATCAAACCGGTTTACGAAGTGTTTAGTGATGCAGGGATTAAAGAAGACGTTTCCCAGTTTGTGCCGACTGTTTCGGGTTATTACTCCGATTCCAAAGGCCGCCTGCTGTCTCAGCCTTTCAACAGCTCCACGCCGGTGCTGTATTACAACAAAGACGCTTTTAAGAAAGCCGGTCTTAATCCGGATCAGCCGCCGAAAACCTGGCAGGATATGGCGGTGTACACCGAGAAATTACGTGAAGCTGGCATGAAATGTGGCTACGCCAGTGGCTGGCAGGGTTGGATCCAAATCGAGAACTTCAGCGCCTGGCATGGTCTGCCGATCGCTACCAAAAATAATGGCTTCGATGGCACGGATGCTGTTTTGGAATTCAACAAACCAGAGCAAATCAAACATATTCAGATGCTGGAAGACATGAACAAAAAAGGTGATTTCACCTATTTTGGTCGTAAGGATGAATCCACCGCCAAGTTCTATAACGGCGATTGCGCAATGACCACCGCCTCTTCCGGTTCCCTGGCTGACATCCGTCAGTATTCTAAATTCAGCTATGGCGTAGGCATGATGCCTTACGACGCAGACATCAAAGGCGCCCCACAAAACGCCATCATCGGTGGTGCAAGCCTGTGGGTAATGAACGGCAAAGACAAAAATACCTACAAAGGCGTTGCCGAATTCCTGCAATTCCTGACCACACCTGAAATTGCTGCCGAATGGCATCAGAAAACCGGTTATCTGCCGGTGACCACCGCCGCGTATGAACTGACCAAAAAAGAGGGCTTCTACGACAAGAACCCGGGTTCTGACGTTGCTACCCGCCAGATGCTGAACAAGCCGCCATTGCCGTTCACCAAGGGTCTGCGTCTGGGCAACATGCCTCAGATCCGCACCATCGTGGATGAAGAACTGGAAAGCGTATGGAGTGGTAAGAAAACTGCCAAAGAAGCATTAGATACTGCGGTACAGCGCGGGAATTTGTTACTCCGTCGCTTCGAAGCTTCTACTAAGTAATCCAGTTTTGCTCCCTCCCCAGCGAAGGGGAGGGTTGGGGT
>NZ_JAFMOS010000434.1 GCF_019049755.1 Rahnella perminowiae | reverse complement strand
CGTCTTGTGAGTGCCCACACAGATTGTCTGATAAATTGTTAAAGAGCAGTGAGTTACGCGCTTTCGCTTGCTAACTCGAGGTGGCGTATATTACGCTTTCCTCATTCAGTGTCAACCGTTTATTTCATCCGGTTGCCGCTGTTTTTAATCTTTCCGACCCGGTTACTTCGTGATGTTGTTCACGTTGTTCCCTGTCGATGGAGCGGCATTATAGGGATCCGAATTTTTTGCACAAGCCTTTTTTCCAATAAAAGGATCGACTGCGTATTTTTCGAGCCCTTCGCGGAGATCTCACCCGATCCGCTGGTTTTAACGTCGATCTCATCCCTCCCGAATTGGTATTTCCTCTCACCCGAACTATATTGCCAAGATTAAACTTATCTTTGGAGTGCTTCAGATGTCTCAACCTTTACGTTCTTATCAAGAATTAACACCTACATTGGGCGAACGAGTGATGGTGGATCCTTCAAGCGTGGTTATTGGCGATGTAGATCTGGCCGATGACGTCAGTATCTGGCCGCTCGTCGTCATACGTGGGGATGTTAATAATGTGGTTATCGGTTGCCGGACCAACGTACAGGATGGAAGTGTGCTTCATGTTACCCATCAGTCACGACAAAATCCTCAGGGGCATCCTCTTATTATTGGGGAAGACGTCACCGTCGGGCATAAAGCAATGCTGCATGGTTGTACGATCGGGAACAGAGTTCTGGTCGGGATGGGATCAATACTGCTGGACGGGGCTATCGTTGAAGACGATGTCATGATTGGTGCCGGCAGCCTGGTGCCGCCAGGGAAAACACTCGAAAGTGGTTACCTCTATTTAGGAAGTCCTGTGAAGCAGATACGAGAGCTGACTTCTGATGAACTCGCAGGGCTGACATACTCCTCTAATAATTATGTGACATGGAAAGATGTTTATCTTTCCCAGGAACAATAAAGAAACGTATTGCCTGAACAGTAACAAATCCGGCTGCTCAGGCACTCCCGATCACACCAGCAAGTCTTTTTTTAACTGCTCAAGCACAGGTTCTATCTGAGGCATCACACCATGCCACAGATAGAAAGCATGCGCTGCCTGCCCCACCAGCATTCCCAGTCCGTCAGCATAATGCGTTATCCCATTATTTTTCGCCCAGGTGATAAAAGGCGTTAAACCCGCCTGATAATACATATCGTAAACCCGGGTCTGCGTCGTCAGCACACTTTCTGGGATAGCGGGGATCTCACCCTTAATACCCGAAGCCGTAGCGTTAATGATCAGGTCGAAAGATTCTTCAGCCAGAGAAGCTAACGCGATGGCCCGAATATCACCTTTTTCCTGGAAAATTTGGCTCAGATGCTGCGCCCGCTCGAAGGTCCGGTTAGTCACGACGACGGAACAACCATAAGACAACAAAGGAAGGATCACCCCGCGCGCAGCCCCACCGGCGCCGATCAATAAAATCCGATCCCCCGGCGTCAAAAGCGCCAGCCGCTCAAGGTCACTCAGCATACCGATGCCATCAGTGTTATCCCCAAGCAGTCGCCCGTCTTCAAGTTTTTTGAGTGTGTTAACAGCACCAGACATTGAAGCGCGATCTGTCAGCTCATCAGATCTCGCAAAAGCACGCTCTTTGAAAGGTACCGTGATATTTGCCCCACGAGCGCCGTCTGCAAAAAAAGTTCGCAAAGTCTCTTCAAACTCTTCATGCGAAGCCAGAACCGTACCATAGGTATGATCGATACCAGTCTGACGGGCAAACAGTGCATGAATACGAGGGGATTTGCTATGCCCAATCGGATTCCCAAATACCGCGAAAGATGGCGTGACTTTCATTTGTTAGCCTTGACGAATAAGGTTGCCAGTGAGGGCATCCCGAATTTCAGATGGATTATCTCTTCCTCCTACTTCGCCATCCAGCACGGGAAAGTCTTTCCCAAACTGGAGTCTGACTTCTTCAGACAAACGGCAAGGAGGTTGCCCATTCAGATTCGCACTGGTTGAGACCAGTGGTTTTCCAAATTTTTGGCAGAGTTCTTTTACCAGGGGATGATCCGTGACGCGTACTGCCAGAGAACTGAAACGGCCAGTCAGCCAATCAGGCGTCACGGCTTTTGCAGGCATTACCCAGGTAACCGGCCCTGGCCAGAATGACCAAATGTACTGAAGTTGCTGTTCAGTTAATGATGAGTCATCGATATAAGGAAGAAGTTGCTGATAATTGTCAGCAATCAGAATGAGCCCTTTATCTTTCGGACGTTTTTTCAGCGCCAGCAATGCTTCTACCGCTTGTTCGCTATCAGGGTCACATCCCAGACCGAAAACGGCTTCCGTTGGATAAGCAATAACATGCTCCCCACGCAATGCCTCAAGTACTGTGTTCAATGATTTTTGTGTCTCTTTATTCATCTTGTTCGTTATCTTTTCTTTCTACGGCTTTGCCGCACAATTTACTGGCACAGAATAACTTCATTCCCTGAGCCGTTTTCTTTTCCATCAATAACGGGTAATGGCAGTGTTCGCACTCCCCGGCTACCGGTTTATTATTGATGGCAAACTGACAATCCGGATAACGGTCACAGGCGTGGAATACTTTGCCGAAACGCGATTTGCGCTGTAACAGATGCCCTTTTCCGCATTGCGGGCAGCCCAGAGTCGTTTCTTCAGGTTTATCGATAGCTTCAATATGATCGCATTCAGGATACTGACTGCAACCAATAAACATGCCATAACGCCCCTGCCGCAGCACCAACGTGGAGTCACATTTAGGGCACACCTGTCCTTCAAGGACTTTCACAACATGCCCATCCGCTTGTGATTTCAGGGGACGAATATACTGACATTGCGGATAGGATGAACAACTGAGAAAGGGGCCGTGGCGACCACTACGGATCACCAAATCGGCCCCGCATTCCGGACAGGATCCATTTTGCTTATCAGCAAAAAGTGCTGCTTTTGTCATATGTTACGTTTTACCTGTTATCTCTTAGTGCAGATAACCCTCATTAACTTCAAATAATAGCTCTTCCATTTGCTGATACGCTGTTTCATATCCGGGAATATTAAACAGAACCATCAGCACGACCCACTTCAGATCCTCAAGATCGAACTCTTCAGTGTCCAGAGCCATAACACGATCGATAACCATCTCTCTGGTATCGAAATTCAATACTTTGATCTGTTCCAGGAACAACAGAAAACCACGACAACTGCTATCTAACCGAATTGTTTCCTCTTCGGTATAAACGCGTAATGCTGAAGGATCAGAATCCAGCATATAAGATGGGGTTCCACCCTCTTGCATATCCGCAAGTTTTTCAAGCCAATTCAACGCATTGTGAATATCAGCCCGGTGAAAACCAGCCTCGGTCAAGTCATCCGTTAACCTATCCTCGTCAACATTCATCTCCGCTTCGTTGTGAATGTAAGTTTCAAATAAGTACATTAGTACGTCGAACATGGCTTGCCCTCTTAATTCGGACATAGCCGCCGGATACAGCTGCGATCCATCCTGCTAACTCCAGTTCGAGTAGTTTACCTACGACTTCTGGCACAGGTTGGCCGGCACGTTCGGCGACGACGTCAACAGATGTCACCTCATATTCTACGTTAGCCAACACATCAGCAAATGGCAATTCAACTTCGCTATCTGGCGCACAAATAATCGCCTCTGACGCATCTGATTCACTCTCAGGCGGCATTTTCAAGGATTCCGATACCTTGATAGTGGGGAACCAGGTCAACCCGCTTCCTATCTGTTCGGCGATATCATTTGGTTCAGTCACGAGATACGCACCCTGCTGAATCAGCCAGTGCGTACCTTCCGAGGTTGTACTTCCCAGCGGGCCTGGCAATGCGAATACTTCCCGTCCTTGCTCAAGTGCATAGCGCGCGGTAATCAATGAGCCGCTGCGAAGCGTTGCTTCGATGACAAGTACACCCGCACTCAACCCGCTGATAATCCGGTTACGGCGGGGAAAATTAGCGGCTAAAGGGGGAGCCGTCACCAGATGTTCAGACACCAGCGTTCCCCCCTGCCCCAGAATACGATCTGCCAGCTTAAGATGACAGGATGGATAGCGCTTCATCAGCCCGCTTCCCAGCACAGCTATTGTCTTACCCTGAGCTTCCAGTGTTGCCTTATGGCTGATTCCATCTATTCCCATCGCCAGCCCGCTTGTCACAGTAAAACCGCTACTGACCAAACCGCCTGCAAAAACCTGCGCATATTGTTCGCCGTAATGGCTGTAATCGCGACTCCCCACCATTGCGATTTGTGGCGATAGTAGTAATTCAGCAGATCCCTCAGCGAATAAAATCAGTGGAGGGGAGGATATTTGTGCCAACAGCGGGGAGTAAAAATTGCTGCCAAAAGTAATGAGATGACAGTTTTCTCCTTCCAGCCATTTCAGTGATGCAGATAGCCAGTGTTGATTAATATGCTGAAAATCGGCTACTTGTTCGGGTAAAAGACCACTGTTCGCTAATTCTGAAGACGAATAAATCCCCCGGTCCGAGAGGGTATGAATGATCCCCGTCGCGCGTTGGGTACCGAGGCGTTTGACCACTGACATACGTATCCATGCTTCCTGCAATGTCATTATCCATTCCCTTCTCAAGGCCTTTCGGCGACTGATACAATTGGCAGAGGATGCTGTCAATCGGGGCAGGAAATGTCTAGAATAGAGTCTATATATCTTCAATCAATTGAATAAAGATCCAGAAAAATATGTCCGTATTACAGATATTACATTTCCCAGACGAGCGGCTTCGCATAACAGCAAAACCGGTCAAAGAAGTTAACGCCGAAATCCAGCAGATCGTGGATGATATGTTTGAAACCATGTATGCAGAGGAAGGCATTGGTCTTGCTGCCACTCAGGTCGACATTCATCAACGCATCATCGTAATTGATGTGTCTGAAAACCGCGATGAGCGTCTGGTTCTGATCAATCCTGAATTGCTGGAAAAAAGCGGCGAAACCGGGATTGAAGAAGGCTGCCTGTCGATCCCTGATCAACGGGCACTGGTGCCGCGCGCTGAAAAAGTAAAAGTCCGTGCGCTTGACCGTGACGGTAAAACCTTCGAGCTTGAAGCTGATGACTTGCTGGCAATTTGTATCCAGCATGAAATGGATCATCTGGTAGGTAAATTATTCGTGGACTACTTGTCTCCCTTGAAACGTCAGCGTATTCGCCAGAAAATGGAAAAAATGGCCAAGCTGAACGCGCGGGCTGACTAATATTCGTGTAACACAGGACACTGCTTTGCGAATCATATTTGCCGGTACTCCCGACTTTGCAGCGCGTCATCTTGACGCGCTTTTATCATCAGAACATCAGGTTGTCGGTGTTTTCACTCAGCCTGATCGCCCGGCCGGCCGCGGAAATAAACTGACTGCAAGCCCGGTGAAAGTTCTGGCTCAAGCACATGACATCCCGGTATTCCAGCCTAAATCTTTGCGTCCCGAAGAAAATCAGTCCCTGGTTTCCTCACTGCAGGCTGATGTAATGGTTGTCGTCGCTTACGGTCTGATTTTACCGAAAGCAGTGCTTGATATGCCGAAATTGGGTTGCATCAATGTGCATGGTTCCTTATTACCACGCTGGAGAGGCGCAGCACCGATTCAGCGCTCTCTGTGGGCGGGTGACGCAAAAACGGGTATCACCATCATGCAGATGGATGTCGGGCTTGATACCGGTGACATGTTGCACAAAGTCGAATGTGACATTCTCCCGGAAGATACCAGTGCTTCGCTTTACAACAAACTGGCTGGATTGGGTCCTCAAGGTCTGCTTGAAACTCTCAGGCAACTGGCGGATGGCACAGTAAAACCTGAAGTTCAAAGCGAAGAGCATGTCACCTACGCAGAAAAACTCAGCAAAGAAGAAGCACGCTTAGACTGGAATTTATCAGCTGAGCAGCTTGAACGTTGCATTCGTGCCTTTAACCCCTGGCCTGTCAGCTTTTTCATGATTGACGAACAGCCGGTGAAAGTCTGGCAGGCTGAATGTCAGTCAGAAAAAAGCAACGCAGCTCCCGGCACCATTATTTCTGCCGACAAAAAGGGCATTCGGGTTGCGACCTCCGATGGGATCCTGAATATCACCCAGTTGCAGCCGTCAGGTAAAAAGGCAATGTCCGCACAAGATTTGCTTAACTCTCGTCGCGAATGGTTTATCGAAGGCATGCGTTTAGCCTGACCATAACGACTACGCCCGATATTTCGTCGGGCCTTATCTCTCTGATAATGCTGGCTCCGGTCAGCTTTTTTGACTATGAAAACACCCTATAATCTCCGTAGCATTGCCGCTCAAGCCATCAGCCAGGTGTTGGATAAAGGATTATCCTTGTCCACTGTTCTCCCTGGTCTGCAGAAAAACATTTCAGAAAAAGATCGCGGACTTCTTCAGGAACTTTGCTTTGGTACGCTTCGCGTGCTGCCACAGTTGGAATGGTGTTTGCAGCAACTCATGGCAAAACCTCTCACGGGTAAACAAAGAACATTACATTACTTACTGATGGTGGGTCTCTATCAGCTGATCCACATGCGGATCCCGGCACACGCCGTACTGGCGGAAACGGTTGAAGCCGCCGTTGCGCTAAAACGTCCGCAATTAAAAGGACTGATCAACGGCGTGCTGCGCCAGTTTCAGCGGCAGCAGGAAGAATTGCTTCAACGAATGGCCAACAATGACAGTCGTCATCTCCATCCCAGCTGGCTCCTTAACCGTCTGAAAAAAGCTTACCCCGGTGAGTGGGAAAGCATTGTTGATGCCAATAATCAAAAGCCGCCGATGTGGCTTCGCGTCAACAGACAGCATCACACACGCGACGAATATTTACATTTGCTAAACGAAGCTCAGATTGAAGCTGTACCGCATCCAGAATATAAGGATGCATTACGGCTGATCACGCCATGTCAGGTAAGCCTGCTTCCGGGATTCGCAGAAGGTTGGGTTACTGTTCAGGATGCTTCGGCGCAAGGCAGTGTTGATCTGCTGGATCCAAAGAATGGCGAACTGATCCTCGACTTATGTTGCGCACCGGGCGGAAAAACTACCCATATTCTGGAAGCCGCACCGAAAGCCCATGTTCTTGCCGTTGATGTGGACGAGCAACGTTTGAAACGTGTTCATGAAAACCTTCAGCGTTTGAAACTCAGCGCGGAAGTGAAGCAAGGTGACGGGCGTGAACCGCAGGTTTGGGCAGGTGATCGCATTTTTGACCGTATACTTCTCGATGCTCCCTGTTCAGCGACCGGCGTTATTCGCCGGCATCCTGACATCAAATGGTTGCGCAGAGACAGTGATATTGCCGAGCTCGCCAGCCTTCAAAAACAAATCCTTGATGCTGTCTGGCCACGGCTAAAAAGCAAAGGTGTCATGGTGTACGCCACCTGCTCAATTTTACCGGATGAAAACTGTCAGCAAATCACCTCATTCCTGGAATCACATCAGGATGCTACGCTGGTTGAAACAGGAACGATTGACCAACCAGGCCGGCAGAACCTTCCGGATGCTGAAGACGGCGATGGATTTTATTACGCTAAACTGATTAAAAGCTGATCATCTTGTATTAGTGCTGTTTACTCAGGCTGATACCTTCGTGGCAAAGCAGAGAGTCATATGAAAATAATAATTCTCGGGGCCGGGCAGGTTGGCGGAACACTCGCCGAAAACCTGGTTGGTGAAAACAACGACATTACGGTTGTCGACACGAATACCGTCCGGCTGCGTCAGCTTCAGGATAAATTTGACCTGCGCGTAGTCCAGGGGCACGGTTCTCATCCCCGTGTACTTCGCGAAGCTGGCGCTGAAGATGCCGATATGCTGGTGGCTGTGACAAATTCTGATGAAACCAATATGGTTGCCTGCCAGATTGCCTATTCACTGTTTAATACACCAAACCGCATTGCCCGCATCCGTTCAACTGAATACATCCGAGAATCTGAAAAACTTTTCCATCCGGAAGCTGTGCCTATCGATCACCTGATTTCGCCGGAACAATTGGTCACTGATTATATTTATAAACTCATTGAGTATCCGGGTGCACTGCAGGTAGTGAATTTCGCCGAAGGCAAAGTCAGTATTGCAGCAGTAAAAGCCTATTACGGCGGCCCCTTAGTAGGTAATGCACTTTCTTCAATGCGCGAACACATGCCGCACATTGAAACGCGTGTTGCAGCCATTTTCCGCCAGGATCGCCCGATTCGTCCCCAAGGCTCAACCATCATCGAAGCCGGCGATGAAATATTCTTTGTGGCCGCCTCTCAGCATATCCGCGCAGTCATGAGTGAGCTTCAGAGGCTCGAAAAACCTTATAAACGAATCATGATCGTTGGTGGAGGCAATGTCGGAGCGGGACTTGCCCAACGGCTTGAGAAGAATTACAGCGTAAAACTCATCGAGCGGGATCAACAGCGTGCCGCCGAGCTTGCAGAGATACTACAAGATACGATTGTCTTCTATGGTGACGCTTCGGATCAGGAATTACTGGCTGAAGAGCATATTGAACAAGTAGATGTGTTCATCGCTATTACCAATGATGATGAGGCAAACATCATGTCGGCAATGCTGGCTAAGAGGATGGGTGCAAAAAAAGCGATGGTTCTTATCCAGCGCAGCGCATATGTCGATTTGGTGCAGGGTAGTGTGATCGATATTGCAATTTCTCCCCAGCAGGCAACGATTTCAGCATTACTTGGACATGTCAGAAAAGCAGACATCGTCAGTGTTTCATCGCTAAGGCGCGGTGTCGCTGAAGCCATTGAAGCGATTGCCCATGGCGATGAGACCACATCAAAAGTGGTAGGCCGTACCGTGGAAGAAATCAAACTGCCGCCGGGTACAACAATTGGGGCTATTGTACGCGGTAATGAGGTAATTATTGCCAACGGCACAAGCAGGATCCAACAGGGTGACCACGTTGTGATGTTTATTACCGATAAGAAGTTTGTCAGGGATGTGGAACGTTTGTTCCAGCCAAGTCCGTTCTTCTTATAAATTGCATCTGCTGTTTATCGGATTTAGCGTTAATTGAGGTTCAGGTGAGAACTTTTGTAGCGAAGACCCTGCAAATAGTCTTTACTTGGTTTGACATATTTGATGAATTTGCCAAGGAGTATTTATGAGTTTTATGAAAGAGTTTCGTGAGTTTGCCATGCGCGGCAACGTGGTCGACCTGGCAGTCGGTGTTATCATCGGTGCTGCTTTTGGCAAAATAGTATCGTCATTTGTCGCTGATATTATTATGCCTCCGCTGGGTTTGTTGATTGGCGGGGTTGATTTTAAGCAGTTCGCATTTGTCCTCCGGGAGGCTCAGGGAGCAACACCCGCCGTAGTCATGCATTATGGGGTATTTATCC
>NZ_JAFMOS010000435.1 GCF_019049755.1 Rahnella perminowiae | reverse complement strand
CTATTGCATGCTTTATGTCTTAAGCCTGATTTTATTCTGTTAATAGGTTAATTTATCTACTATACTTAATGGGTTATACCTTAATGCTGCCAGGCATTTTGCTGACAACTGACAGACAGGCGGTTGTTATTACGTGAGCGTTTATAAGGAGAATAATCATCATGGTGTCTTCACAGGAACATCCAAAAATCAAAACCCGCCATCAGGAATACTCCCTGGTTTTTCCCATCGCTGCACTTCTCGTTCTCGTCCTCTGGGGCAACAGCAGTAACTTCGCCTCGGTTGTCGGCATTAATCTCATCGCGCTGGTCGGTATCCTCGCCAGTGCGTTCAGCGTCGTACGCCATGCCGATGTTCTGGCGCACCGTCTTGGCGAACCGTACGGGTCGCTGATCCTCAGCCTTTCCGTCGTGATCCTCGAAGTCAGCCTGATTTCGGCCCTGATGGCGACCGGCGATGCCGCCCCCGCGCTGATGCGTGACACGTTATTCTCGATCATTATGATTGTTACCGCCGGTCTGGTGGGCGTGGCCCTGTTATTAGGCGGGCGTAAGTTTGCGACACAGTATGTCAATCTCGGCGGTATCAAACAGTACCTGATGGCGATATTCCCGCTGGCGGTGATTGTGCTGGTGCTGCCTGCCGCCTTGCCGGCGGGCAATTTCTCGACGCCACAGGCGTTGTTTGTGGCAGTGATTTCAGCCGCCATGTACGGCGTATTTCTGCTTATTCAGACCAAAACTCATCAGAGCCTGTTTATCTACGAGCATGAAGATGAAGGTGAAGAAGAGGGTCATGGCAAGCCATCGTCAAAAAGCAATCTGACACACACCCTGTGGTTGATCGTCCATCTGGTGCTGGTTATTGCGGTGACTAAGTTCAATGCTAATCCGCTGGAAAGCCTGCTGACAGAACTGAATGCCCCTGCGCAGTTCACGGGTTTCCTGGTCGCGTTACTGATCCTCTCTCCGGAAGGTCTGGGCGCACTGAAAGCCGTGCTGAAAAATCAGGTGCAGCGCGCCATGAATTTGTTCTTCGGCTCCGTGCTGGCGACAATTTCACTGACCGTTCCGGCAGTGACCGTCATCGCCACGCTGACAGGCCAGGATTTGATTTTCAGTCTTGACCCGGCAAACATTGTGGTGATGCTGGCAGTGCTGATTCTGTGCCAGATTTCTTTCTCCACCGGCCGTACCAATGTATTAAACGGTACCGCGCATCTTGCGTTGTTTTGTGCCTATATGATGCTGATAATGCTTTAACCCCCTCTCCTGCGAAGGCGGAGGCACAAAAAGAAAGGCCGCTCAGATAAGCGGCCTTTTTCATGGGAACGATGGGAGAATTAAGAGTAAGCGTGCAAGGTGCGTTTACACAGCTCCGAACGCACACAGTCCTCTTTACCAAACTGAATGATGCCGATCATCTCGTCTTCTTCGAAGCGGGACATTGCATCGCTGAGCCCCGATACTACGCCACGTGGTAAATCGCACTGGGTAATATCACCGTTAACAATCACCGTCACATTTTCGCCGAGACGGGTCAGGAACATTTTCATCTGGCTGGCTGTGACATTCTGCGCTTCGTCCAGAATAACCACCGCGTTTTCGAAAGTACGCCCGCGCATATAAGCGAATGGCGCAATTTCCACCTTGCCTATTTCCGGTCGCAAACAATATTGCAGGAATGATGAACCCAGACGACGTAGCAGAATGTCGTAGACCGGACGGAAATAAGGTGCAAACTTCTCAGAAATATCACCGGGCAGGAAACCGAGATCTTCATCGGCTTGCAATACCGGACGTGTCACAATAATTCTGTCGATTTCTTTGTGAATTAATGCCTCTGCCGCTTTCGCAGCGCTGATAAATGTTTTGCCGCAACCGGCTTCACCGGTGGCAAAAATTAACTGCTTATTCTCTATGGCTGATAAGTAATGACCTTGAGCTTCAGTACGCGCTTCGATGACGGACGTATCGCGGGAGTCGCGAGCCATGCCGATCGATTCCAAACCGCCCATCTGTACCAATGACGTCACAGACTCTTCCTCGCGCTGGCGGTGACTGCGTGAATCATTACGAATAACACGTTTTGCTTCACGACGAGCTTTGATCACTGCTTTCTGTCTTCCCATAGTGGCACCTTACAGTTTGATTCACTTAACGCTAAGGCATAATGCCCGCACGGTTATGTTTCACTAACAAATGAGGTTTTGGTCTCCTTTTAGACCAAGTGGAGCCAATGAATAACGTGAAGAGGAAAAGAACCTGAAGGAATTAACGGAAACTCTTTGGGTTGTTTTCTGTTCACGAGGAGGCATTGTCAATAATGACAAACCGCTGACCCATACAATAAAACGTCCAGAATAAAAGCCAGTGATATTCACATCATTTTCACCAACAAATAGGCGGTCAGTTAAACAACAGGGTTGGGGTTGGGTGGATGATATTTTTTGTGAAAAGCGGTAGGAAAAACCTGAAAGTAAATCCTGAAATAATAGAGAGTCGGAAGCCTTGCCCCCGTTTGCATTTAAGCAACAACGGGTGAATGAGAGAAGTGTGTTATTTTCGATCAACAGCCCAAACATGGACTTTACCATTCGCGCTCCCCGCAGTGTTATTAACGGCACCTGCCGTACACCTCGTGAAAACTACCGCTTATAAATGTCAGTATAATGACAACTGAAACATTTGCGTTACCAAAATGTAAAAAAGTTTGTGGCTGACGTCAATAGGATCATGAGGATCTTTTTCAGATCCTCTTTAATCGTGCTGAATTTCTCTCAGCTCAGCAGATTATTTTTCTTTTCATTGATGAAGTAACTGTTAATCCCTTCGGCCAGCGCATGGGCCATTTTCTCCTGAAACACCGGCTCACCCAGTAATTTTTCTTCCTGTTTATTGGTGATGAAGGATGTCTCCACCAGCACGGAAGGAATACGCGGGGATTTCAGTACCGCAAAACCTGCCTGTTCCGGATGCGGGCTGTGCATGTGATGGACTTTACTGATATTTGCTGCCAGATGTCTGCCAAAATCCAGGCTGCGGTGAATGGTTTCGTGCTGGTCGAGATCAAACAGTGTTTCTTTAAGATATTGATCGTCCGTTTTAAAATCGTCGTCGTACAACACATCGACGCTGTTTTCGCTTTGCGATAAATAGCGCGCCATCGCACTGCCTGCGCCGTGTTCAGACAGTGCGAAAACCGATGCTCCGGAGACCAGATCGTTGGTGAAACCGTCGGCATGTATCGAAATAAACAGATCCGCCGCATGCTGATGCGCCAGACTGACGCGGTGATAAAGCGGAATAAATACATCATCCTGCCGGGTCAGCACGGCGTGAATACCGTGCTGCTGGCTGAGCAAAGTTTGCAGGCGTTTGGCGATATGCAGCACGACATGTTTTTCATAAGTGCCTTCATTACCGATTGCCCCCGGATCCTTGCCGCCATGACCCGGATCGATCATGACCAGCAGCGGTTTCTCCGCCTGCGGCGCAGGGGACACGACCGGCCCAATTGCGGCAGCATGGCTTTCTGCCGATATCGTCACCGTCAGGACACCATTTTCCGTGTTACGCGTAATCTTCGGTTTACTGTTCACCTGCAACACGATACGCGCCACCTCAGGGCTGAAATGAGCAATGCGCCCTTCTATGACCCAGGAAAATTTCTGCCGCACCACGGTCAGTGCATGCTCAAGTTCCGGCGGAAATGATGTCAACGGCATATCAATCACGACCCGCTCCGGCGCACTGAGCATAAACACGCGACAGCGTTTATCTGCCGCAGGGAGTGCCAGGTGAATCTGACTGGCATCTGAAGTCATGGTGATCCGCACCGCTTTTTGGGCGGCGTACAAACGCGGCGCGGTCAGCGACAGTCCGATGCCAAAAATCAGTAATTTTCTGCGGGTATGGTTGATGGTCATAACAGTCTCAGAACAGGCAACGTAATAAATCAGTTTTGCGATTTATCATCATGACATTACTGAGATTTTTTTGGATGAGGCGGAGTATTAACAGGCAATGAAATGCGTAACCAGGCGTAAAAATGATGTCTGGTTTGGGCTCCTCTGGAATCGGCTCCCTCCCCGGCGAAGGGAAGGAGTTAAATTACGCTTCGATTAACGATTGTCCGAGATAGTGACTTTCGTCTTTATTGCCCGGTAACGTGAAGAAGAAGCCACCGCCGTTAGGGCGGATATATTCTTCCAGCGCTTCACCGTTCAGACGTTTCTGCACGGTCAGGAAACCTTTTTCCAGGTCATGCTGATAACAGACAAAAACCAGTCCCATTTCCAGTTGCCCGGAATTAGTCACACCCAGGGAATAGCTGTAGCCACGGCGCAACATCAGGCTGTCTCCGGTGGCTTTAGTGCGCGGATTCGCCAGACGGATATGCGCATCGAGGCGGATCGTCTTGCCATCCGGGTCTTTTTCGTAATCCGGCACGTCGTGCTCTTTTTCCATCCCCAGCGGTGCGCCGGTGGCTTTGTCGCGCCCGAAAATAGACTGCTGCTCCTGCAGCGGCGTGCGGTCCCAGGATTCCACCTTGAACGGGATCAGACGTGTCACCTGATAACTGCCGCCCACCGTCCAGGCCGGTTCGCCCTGCCCGCCGGTCACCCAGATAACTTTATCCATCAAAGGCTTATCTTTGGCATCCGGGTTCGCCGTACCATCCTTAAAGCCCAGAAGATTGATCGGCGTTTCTTTGCCCTGACTGCGCGCCGCATGGGACGAAATAAAGCCGTCACGACGCCAGCGTACGCTGAGTAAATCAGGCGTATATTTGATGATGTCCCGCAGCGCATGCACCACGGTATCGCTGTTGTTGGCGCAAATTTGCAGGGACAGGTCACCGTGACAGAGTTTGGCATCCAGAGAATCATTCGGGAAACGTGTCATGCGTTGTAATTTCAAAGGCTTATGTGGTGCCAGCCCGAAGCGCTCATCAAACAGAGAATCCCCGACAGAAAGCGTCATGGTCAGATTGTCCGGGTAGATTTCTGCGCCCATCACCCCTGAATCCATGGGCGGAAATTTCGGATCCATTGAAGGCGCAGTGCCGCCTGTGGTCAGGAAGGCAAAACGTGAATCGAGGAGACGGAAAAGACGCTCCAGATCAGCTTTGTTAGTGGCCAGCACGTCAAAGGAAACCAGCATCATCGATGCCTGTTGCGGCGTTAAAATACCCGCCTGATGCTCGCCATAATAGGGTTGCCTGCCCCAGCGCTCGTCAGGGGAAACAGTCCCTGGTGTATATTCGTTCTTTGCTCCGGGTGTTTTCTCAGCCTGCGCTGTGGCTGCGCCGCCCAGGGCAAATGCCCCGCCTAACAATCCCACGCCCTTGAGTAAACTGCGGCGGGAAGAAGAAACTTCGTTCTGATTATCGTTTTTGTTGCTCATTGCTATGCCTCAGGAATTTAAAAGCGCCTCCTCCTGCGCAGGGGGAGGCGCTAAAGATATCAATCTAAACCAAGTACACCGCGCAGTTTGGACAAGTCTTCTGCCAGCGTGGTGATAGGACCTTTCATTGCGTTACGGTCCGCATCAGACAGTTTTTCGTAATTCTCGTAACCGTCTTTGGTTTTATATTTGTCCAGCAGCGCATCAACGGTTTTGAAGTTGGCGTCGATTTTATCCAGCAACGGTTTGTCGGCTTTGACCAGCAACGGACGCAGCAGATTGACAATTTTCTGTGCGCCATCAAGGTTGGCCCGGAAATCCCACAGATCAGTGCGGCTGTAACGATCTTCTTCGCCGCTTATTTTGCTGGCGGCCACTTCTTCAATCAGGCCCGCTGCGCCGCCGACCACTTTACTTGGCGGGAAGGTCAGCTCTGCGATACGTTTTTGCAAATCAACGGTATCGGCATACAGCTTGTCGGCAAACGGTTCGGTGCCCTGGGTGGTTTTGTCCGCGAAAAGGATTTTCTCCAGACGGTGGAAACCGGTGAAGTTAGGATCTTCGGCTTTTTTCTCGAAATCATCTTCACGGGCATCGATGCTGCCGTCCAGATCAGAGAACAGTTCGGCAATCGGTTCGATGCGCTCATAGTAAACACGGGTAGAAGCGTACAGGGATTGCGCTTTCGCCAGATCGCCCTTCTTCACCGCGTCCGTAAAGGCTTTGGTATGTGCCACCAGTTCAGCCACCTGCTGAGTCACATACACTTTGTATTCCGCAATCGGGCCGACCAGCGCCATGGCGTCAGGCTTGCCGGAAGCGGCCGTACCTTCAGCGGTAACCGTCAGTTTACCTTTCGGATTGCTCAGCAGGCCGCAGGTCATGTCGTATTCGCCCGGTTCAAGATTAGCCGTCATTTTCTGCGTGAAACCCGGCGCCACGTTTTCACGTTCTTCCACCACCATCACGCCTTTGAGGATTTCCCATTCCAGGTTTTTCTGACTGTTGTTATGGATAACAAACTGAGTTTTACCGGCCGGCACGGTCAGCGTCATCGGTTCACATTGTTTGTCATTAACAGCAATTTTGACCTGACGAACATCAGCAGCCAGCGCGTTGGCGCTCAGCGCAAAGGCCGGCAGGGACAACAGGGCGATCTGTAAAGCTTTACGGCGAAAATGTGGCATGTGTAACTCCGTGGCAAGGGCAAAATGAGGAATGAAGTTGATAAAATTAACGTTGTGTTTTTTGCCCGGCAGAAACCGGCGCAGCCACAGGCGATTTACTCTGTGGAATAAAGAACAGGAACAGCGCGGGGATCAGATACAGGAAATACACCGCAACTTCGCTGACCGTCGGCGCTTCCTGATACCCGAACATCCCTTCCAGCAAGGTGCCAAATAAAGAGTGTGTGGATAAAGTCCCGCTCAGATCAAAGGCAATGTCCTGCATACGGTTCCACAACCCCGCTTCGTGGAACGCGCGGATAGCGCCCGCAGCCAGTCCGGCGGCGACAAACAGGATGAACAGGCTGGTCCATTTGAAAAACTTCGCCAGATGCAGTTTCACGCCGCCGTAATAAATCAGGAAACCCAGCACGATGGCCGCGCCGAGGCCAAGCACTGCACCGATCGGGGCTTCAATACCCACGTCTTGCTGGAAGGCTGCCAGCAGGAAAAACACCGATTCCAGCCCTTCACGCGCAACCGCAAAAAACACCATCGCAACCAGTGCCCAGCCCTGACCGCGACCGGAATTCAGCGCATGATCAATCGCCCCTTCCAGATGCACTTTGATAGACCGTGACACTTTGCGCATCCAGAACACCATGTATGTCAGAATGCACACCGCGACGACGGCGACGATACCTTCAAACAGCTCCTGTTGTTTTTGCGGAAACTCACCGGTCGTGGCATTGATGAAAAGACCGAGCGCCAGGCACAGCGCAGCGGCGATGAAAACGCCAATCCAGACCACACCGAGCCACTGCCCGCGTTGCGTCCGTTTGAGGTAGCTGGCAATCAGGCTGACGATCAGCGCAGCTTCCAGCCCTTCGCGAAACATAATGAGAAACGGAACGAACATGACGAGCTCCCGGGCCCTGAATTCTGACGAACAACAGAATGTATGAGGCCTCTGTAAAGAAAAGTAAAAAGAAACGATAGTGATTATCATTCTTGCCAAAAGAAATACAAGAGGCAACCGATCCTTTTTTTGAAAGGGGATCGGTAAATACACATGAAAAAATCAGGACGGAAGGCTTATGCGGCGGAAAATGCTGAAAACCGGGGGCTGAATGACCCCGGTCTGAGTGACACAACAGGAGATTATCGGTTAAACAGTTTTATATTCCGCTTCTGCGGCGGTGAAACGCTGCTCAACAGCGGCGGAAGGCTTACGCCCCGTCAGGCTGACAATCCAGATAGCCAGTGACGCGAAAATGAAACCGGGAATGATTTCGTATAATTCAGCCCAGCCATATTGTTTCCACAGGATCACCGTTATTGCACCGACCAACATCCCCGCCAGTGCACCGTT
The DNA here is from genome assembly GCF_019049755.1 of Rahnella perminowiae. Lineage (GTDB taxonomy): Bacteria > Pseudomonadota > Gammaproteobacteria > Enterobacterales > Enterobacteriaceae > Rahnella > Rahnella perminowiae. The sequence continues at coordinate 1,414 of NZ_JAFMOS010000435.1, read as the reverse complement.
ACGCGTCATACGTTTCCACATCACGGAAATCAGGATCACCGGCCCGAATGCGGCACCGAAACCGGCCCAGGCATAACTGACCAAACCGAGAACCCGGTTTTGCGGGTTGGCAGCCAGCGCAATAGCAATCAGCGCCACGATCAGCACCATTGCACGCCCCACCCACACAAGTTCGCGCTGACTCGCGCCTTTTCGCAGAAAAGCTTTGTAGAAATCTTCAGTGATGGCGCTTGAACACACCAGCAGCTGACAACTCAGGGTGCTCATGACCGCTGCCAGAATAGCGGACAACAAAATCCCGGCAATCCACGGGTTGAACAGAATTTTCGCCAGCTCGATGAACACGCGCTCACCGTTTTGCGTCACGTTGCCCGCTTCAGCCGGATTATTGCTGAAGTACGCGATGCCGAAGAATCCTACAGCGATGGTACCCGCCAGACATAAAATCATCCATGTCATGCTGATACGGCGCGCTCTGCGGATAGTGAAGTGAGAATCGGCCGCCATGAAACGCGCCAGAATGTGCGGCTGACCGAAATAGCCCAGCCCCCAGCCCAGCAATGACAGTATCGCCACCAGATTCATGCCCTTAAACATATCAGTGTATTCAGGATTTTTGGCTTTGATGACCATCATCGAGGTATCAATGCCGCCAACGGCGAGGATGACGATAACCGGTGTCAGGATCAGTGCAAAAATCATCAGGCTGGCCTGCACGGTATCGGTCCAGCTGACGGCCAGAAAACCGCCGATAAAGGTATAAAGGATAGTCGCCGCCGCGCCGGCCCACAGCGCGGTCTGGTACGTCATGCCGAAGGTGCTTTCAAACAGACGTGCACCGGCCACGATGCCGGAGGCACAATAAATGGTGAAGAACACCAAAATCACAATCGCGGAAATAATGCGCAGCAGCTTGCTCGAATCTTCAAAACGATGCGTAAAGTAATCCGGCAACGTCAGCGCATTGTTATTGGCTTCGGTGTGTACACGTAGCCGCCCCGCCACCAGTTTCCAGTTCAGGTATGCGCCGATAGTCAGACCAATCGCGATCCAACTTTCCGAAATGCCGGAAATAAAAATCGCACCCGGCAGCCCCATTAACAACCAGCCACTCATGTCGGAAGCACCGGCGGACAGCGCCGTGACCACGCTGCCCAGACTACGTCCGCCCAAAATATAATCATCAAAGTTTTTGGTTCGTAGATACGCGATGAGCCCAATCAAAATCATCCCGAAAATATAAACACAAAACGTCACCAGCATCGGTGTGTTCATTGTCATTCCATTCTCCACTTTCTTATTTTTTGCGATGTTGTCCGGCACCTGTCTGTCCCGGCAGCACTCCACCCGAAGTGCTGCCAAAAACCTGCCGGGGCGAGATGATGGCTGAAACCTCTAAAGGTTGCAGCAAGAC
>NZ_JAFMOS010000436.1 GCF_019049755.1 Rahnella perminowiae | reverse complement strand
GCAGGGCAGTGACCTGTTGGCGTTGTTTTATCCTGAGTCGCAAAATTTCTGGTCCGGAATGTTACTCGGATTGCCACCCGCGCTGTTGTTTTTACTCAGCGGGCGTCGTCATGTATGGCCGCGTATCTGGCAGGCTGGTTACTGGTTGCTGCTGGCTGGCATGTTTGTCACATTTGCCTTGCAGGGGCTGGGGTTATGGCAAAGTACAGATACGATTTCCGGCGTGGATATCGTGCTGGCCTTGCTGGATGCAGCGGCGCTGGCTTACTGGCTCATGAGCCGCCGTCTGCGCGCCTGTTTTGATGCCACGCGCCGTCTGGCCTGATGCATATTCCATTCGGGGATGAACTTTTTAACCAGAAAAGTACTCGAACTGGCGCTAAACCCTCATGCATAAATAAACAATAATTTCACTGCCGGTTTATCCGCCAGGCCGCACCGGCCGACGGGAACGGGGAGTCAAGGAGTGTACCGAATGACTGTTCGCATACGGGTTCGCCCGATGTTGCTGGCGCTGCCGTTAATTCTTACGGGCTGTTCATCACTGTCTAACATGTCGTGGCCAGATATTTCCTGGTCGGGTATGAATCCGCTTAACTGGTTTGGCAGCAGCCTGACAGTCAGCGATAAAGGCGTGGGCGGAATAACCAGCAGCACACCGCTGACAGAAACAGCCGTTAAAGACGCGCTGGACGGCGACTATACCCTGCGCAGTGGGATGTCGATGAGCGATGGAAAAATGCTGAGTTTCTACCAGGCGATGGACGGCAAAGACGTGAAAATGTCCATCAGCGGTGAGCCGAAAGGCAATGTGCAACGCGTTGATGTGGTGGATCCGAAAGTTGAAAGTGAATGGGGGGTCAAAATCGGCACACCTTTCAGCACCCTTTACAGCAAGGCCTTCGATGTCTGCGTCAAAGGCGAAGGGGATGATGCCGAAAACGTCGAGTGTAAAGCGCCGCAAAGTGCTCATGTAACCTATGTGTTCAGCGGTATCTGGCATGGTCCGGATTCGCTGATGCCTTCGGATGATGCCCTGAAAGACTGGAAGGTCAGCAAAATCATCTGGCGTGCTAATCCGGCGAATAACGCGCAATAAAACGGGAATCTGTGTTTAAAAAGCCCTCAATGCCTTGCCTTCGCGCAAGGCATTTTTATTGACATCCGGTATGATGTCGCCGGTCAAATTAACGAGGATGAGAAAATGACTCAGGTTCAGAGCGGCATTTTACCCGAACATTGCCGTTTCGCGATTTACATCGAAGCGAAAGCTCAGGGTGACCTGGATGCGCTCCGGCAGGGCTGCCGTGCATTTGTGGCCGTACTGGAAGACATGCAGAAAAAATTTCCCGCAGAACATCCTGGTGCGGTCATTGCCTTTGGCAACGATGTATGGCGTGATTTATCCGGCAATCAGGGTGCAGAAGAACTGAAACCTTTCGAGCCGCTGGGCAACGGGCTGGCACCGGCGACGCAGCGTGATATGTTGCTGCATATTCAGTCGCTGCGTCATGACGTGAATTTTGCGCTGGCACAGGCGGCATTAAAAGCATTCGGCAGTTCAATCACTGTCGAAGAAGAAACTCACGGATTCCGTGCGCTGGAAGAACGTGACCTCAGTGGTTTTGTCGACGGCACTGAAAACCCGAAAGCAGAAGCCCGCGCTCAGGTGGCCATTATCCCTGAGGGTAGCGTCGATGCCGGTGGCAGTTACGTGATGGTCCAGCGCTGGAAACATAATCTGGTGCAATGGGAACGCTTCACTGTGCAACAACAGGAAGAAGTGATAGGGCGTACTAAAGAAACGGATGAAGAGCTGGATTCAGAAACCCGTCCGGCCACCTCCCACGTCAGCCGCGTTGATCTGAAAGAAGACGGCAAGGGCCTGAAAATCCTGCGCCAGAGCCTGCCTTACGGTACGGCCAGTGGTGAACACGGCTTGTATTTCATCAGCTATTGCGCCCGTTTGTGGAATATTGAGAAACAACTGCTGAGCATGTTTGGCGATCTTGATGGCAAACGCGATGCTATGCTGCGCTTCACCCGTCCGGTGACCGGCAGCTATTATTTTGCCCCCTCCCTGACCCGCCTGTTAGCGCTTTAACACCTCCCGGCGCGTTCCGTTGCGAACGCGCTGTTTCTGTCCCTCCTGTTATTCCCTTCGCGTTTGTTAACGTCTTATAGCTTTTCATGCTTGGAAATCACCAAATGGTATATAAAACCGTTACAGCCTGACCCTCAGTTATAAATACACTGTGTAATATTGAGCGGTTCATATGCGTATCGCAAATCGATGAATTCACCAAAGGCTGAGCATGAAAACAGAAACGGGATTTGTTAAAGCGTGGTTTACAGGCAGCCTGCTTAAAGGATCTGTCGCGGCAGTGTTGCTGGCCAGCGGGGCGGCTTCGGCCACTGAATTGCTCAACAGCTCTTATGATGTCTCCCGTGAACTGTTTGCCGCATTGAACCCGCCTTTTCAGAAACAGTGGGCGGACCAAAATAATGGCGACAAACTCGATATCAAACAGTCGCATGCCGGTTCGTCCAAGCAGGCACTGGCCATTTTGCAGGGACTTAAGGCCGATGTGGTCACTTACAATCAGGTGACGGATGTGCAGATTTTGCATGACCGTGGCAATCTGATCCCGGCCAACTGGCAAAGCCGTCTGCCTAATAACAGTTCGCCGTTCTATTCAACCATGGCGTTTCTGGTGCGCAAGGGCAATCCAAAAAATATTCACAGCTGGGACGATTTAGCGCGTCCGGGCGTGAGCCTGATTTTCCCGAATCCTAAAACCTCCGGTAATGGCCGTTATACCTATCTCGGTGCCTGGGGCGCCTTCAATCTGGAGGATAATAAAAACCAGGCGCAGACCCGCGAAAAGATGGCGAGTTTCCTGAAAAACGTGCAGGTATTTGATACCGGCGGCCGTGGCGCCACCACCACTTTTGTCGAACGCGGACTGGGTGATGTACTGATCAGTTTCGAATCGGAAGTGAACAACATCCGTAAGCAGTACGGTGATGATAAATACGAAGTCATTGTTCCGAAGGTGGATATCCTGGCGGAGTTCCCGGTCGCCTGGGTGGATAAAAATGTCGAGAAAAATGGCACAGAGAAAGCTGCAAAAGATTATCTGAATTATTTGTGGAGCCCGCAGGCGCAGAAAATCATCACCAGTTTTAACTACCGTGTGTATGACAAAACAGCAATGGCGGCAGCGAAAGAGCAGTTCCCGGCAACTAAATTGTTCAAAGTTGAAGATCAGTTCGGTGGCTGGCCACAAGTGATGGAAACCCATTTCAGTACCGGCGGTGAGCTGGACAAACTGTTAGCGCAAGGTCACAAGTAATGTTGTTGTCGAGCAAACGCGTATTACCCGGATTTACCCTGAGCCTCGGCAGCAGTTTGTTGTTCGTGTGCCTCGTGCTGTTGCTGCCGCTGAGTGCGCTGGTGATGCAGTTGTCACAAATGACACTGGCGCAATATTGGGATGTCATCACCAACGGTCAGGTGGTGGCGGCCTATAAAGTGACGCTGCTGGCGGCAGGTGTGGCGAGTATTTTTAACTGTTTCTTCGGCATGCTGATGGCATGGATCCTGACCCGTTATGAGTTCCCCGGTAAAAGCCTGGTGGATGGTCTGATGGATTTACCGTTTGCCCTGCCGACGGCCGTGGCCGGTTTAACGCTGGCAGGATTGTTTTCTACCACCGGTTTTTACGGTCAGTGGCTGGCGCATTTTGATATCAAAGTAGCGTATACCTGGCTGGGTATTGCCGTGGCGATGGCATTTACCAGCATCCCGTTTGTGGTTCGTACCGTGCAACCGGTGCTGGAAGAATTAGGCCCGGAATATGAAGAAGCCGCTGAAACACTGGGTGCATCGCGCTGGCAGAGCTTCCGTCGTGTGGTGTTGCCCGAAGTGATGCCATCGCTTCTGGCGGGTACGGCGTTGTCCTTTACCCGCAGTCTGGGAGAATTCGGCGCGGTCATTTTCATCGCCGGTAACATTGCGTGGAAAACCGAAGTGACCTCACTGATGATTTTTATTCGCTTACAGGAATTTGATTACCCGGCAGCCAGCGCCATCGCTTCGGTGATCCTCGCGGCATCGTTGCTGCTGTTGTTTGCGATTAATACCTTACAGAGCCGTTATGGCCGTCGTCTGGGAGGCCAGTAATGTCTGATGTTCCGGCTTTTGCAGGCGAAAAGCGCCAGCGTATTGACTGGGTCAAATGGTCACTGATCGGCACCGGTGTGCTGATTTGTGTTCTGTTGTTGCTGATCCCGATGATTAGCATTTTCGTACTCGCGGTTTCCGACGGCCTTGCTGCCGTGTGGAAGAACCTGTCTGACACTGACATGTTGCACTCCATCTGGCTGACGGTGCTGATGGCGCTGATCACCGTGCCGGTTAACCTGATTTTCGGCACACTGCTGGCCTGGCTGGTGGCCCGCTTTAATTTTCCGGGACGTCAGCTGTTACTGACGCTTATCGACATTCCGTTCGCGGTGTCGCCGGTGGTGGCAGGGCTATTGTATCTGCTGTTTTACGGCACCAACGGTCCGATTGGCGGCTGGCTGGATGCCCATAATATTCAGTTTATGTTCGCCTGGCCGGGTATGGTGATGGTGACAGTATTTGTCACCTGTCCGTTTGTTATCCGTGAGCTGGTGCCGGTGATGTTAAGCCAGGGCAGTCATGAAGATGAAGCGGCAGTGTTGCTGGGGGCGTCAGGCTGGCAGATGTTCCGCCGCGTGACATTACCGAATATCCGCTGGGCATTGTTATACGGTGTGGTGCTGACCAACGCCCGCGCCATTGGGGAGTTTGGCGCAGTATCGGTAGTGTCCGGTTCTATCCGTGGCGAAACCTACACGCTGCCTCTACAAGTCGAATTACTGCATCAGGATTACAACACTGCAGGCGCGTTTACTGCCGCTGCGCTGTTAACCCTGATGGCAATTGTCACATTATTTCTGAAAAGCGGCCTGCAATGGCGTCTGAAGCGCCACAATGACCGTCTTGAGCGGGAGGGAAGTCATGAGCATTGAAATTAACGGTATCAACAAATATTTTGGCCGCACTAAGGTGCTCAATGATATCTCGCTCGATATTGCTTCCGGAGAGATGGTTGCGCTGCTCGGGCCTTCCGGTTCAGGTAAAACCACGCTGCTGCGTATTATCGCCGGGCTGGAAAATCAAAACGCCGGCCACCTGAGCTTCCACGGCAAAGACGTGACGCGCCTTCATGCCCGCGATCGTCAGGTCGGTTTTGTATTCCAGCATTACGCGCTGTTCCGTCATATGACCGTGTTCGATAATATCGCGTTTGGTCTGACGGTGTTGCCGCGCCGCGAGCGTCCGGATGCCGGTGCGATCAAACAGAAAGTCACTAAATTGCTGGAAATGGTGCAGTTAGGCCATCTGGCAAACCGTTATCCGGCACAACTTTCCGGTGGTCAGAAACAACGTGTGGCACTGGCGCGTGCGCTGGCGGTTGAACCGCAAATTCTGCTGCTCGATGAACCCTTTGGTGCACTGGATGCACAGGTGCGTAAAGAGTTGCGCCGCTGGCTGCGGCAGTTACATGAAGAACTGAAATTTACCAGCGTGTTCGTGACGCACGATCAGGAAGAAGCCATGGAAGTGGCTGATCGTGTGGTGGTAATGAGCCAGGGCAATATCGAACAGGTCGGCGCACCGCAGGAAATCTGGCGTGAACCGGCAACCCGTTTCGTGCTGGAATTCATGGGTGAAGTCAACAAGATCAGCGGTGAAATCCGGGGCTCTCAGCTGTACGTCGGTGCATACCACTGGCCGCTGGATAACCCGCCGCTGCATCAGGGCGCAGTCGACTTATTCCTGCGTCCATGGGAAATGGAAATTACGCCGCACAGTACAGCGCGTTGCCCGTTGCCGGTGAAGGTGCTCGAAGTCAGCCCGCGTGGCCATTTCTGGCAGCTTATCGTGCAGGCCGAGGGCTGGCACGACGAACCGCTTTCGGTTGTGCTTTCCGAAACACACGGTAACAGCGCACCTCAGCGCGGCGATCGGTTCTATGTCGGCGGGCTGAATGGCCGTCTGTATGCGGGCGACCAGCCTCTGCAACCCGTTGCGTTAGCGAAGAGTGCCTGATATTTTTTGATCAGAATTTTTCTCAGGGCGGTCATCGGGCCGCCCTTTTTATCGTCTGATATCTGTTTATGTATTTTTTATCGGCAGATATAACTTTTTAATATAAGGCGGGCCCGTGAGTACGCTCGAACATTACATCGGCAATACCCCTCTGGTGAGATTACAGCGTCTGACGCAGGGCCTGGACAGCGAGATTTGGGTTAAGCTGGAAGGGAATAATCCTGCCGGATCGGTAAAAGATCGTGCCGCACTGTTTATGATTGAGCAGGCGGAAAAACGGGGTGAAATTCGCCCTGGTGATACGCTGATTGAAGCCACAAGCGGAAATACCGGGATTGCGCTGGCGATGATTGCTGCACTCAAAGGCTACAAGCTGAAATTGCTGATGCCGGAGAATATGAGTCTCGAACGTCAGGCATCGATGCGGGCGTATGGTGCCGAACTGTTGCTGGTCAGTCGTGCGCAGGGCATGGAAGGCGCGCGCGATCTTGCTTTGGAAATGGAAAAACAGGGGCAGGGGAAAGTGCTGGATCAGTTTAATAACCCTGATAATCCGCTCGCGCATTTCACGACAACAGGCCCTGAAATCTGGCAACAGACGCACGGACGGATCACCCATTTTGTGTCCAGCATGGGCACCACCGGCACCATTACCGGTGTCAGCCGTTATCTGCGCAGCCAGCATGCTGGCGTCAGGATTGTCGGGTTGCAACCTTCTGAAGGCAGCAGTATTCCCGGTATACGCCGCTGGCCGCAGGCCTATCTGCCGGGCATTTTCAATCCGGAACTGGTCGATGAAGTGATGGATATGGGACAAAACGAAGCAGAAGATACCATGCGGGCGCTGGCGCGGTCGGAAGGTATCTTCTGTGGGGTGAGTTCCGGCGGCGCGGTAGCGGGTGCGTTGCGCGTGGCCAGAAGCCATCCGGGCAGCGTGATAGTGGCGATTATTTGTGATCGCGGTGACCGTTATTTATCCACTGGGGTCTTTAATGTTTAATTCTATATTCAGCTGTTGAATGTAAAATTAGAGTAAAAGCGGCTGCGAATGGCTGGCTTAGTGGTAAAAATGACCAAAATTTTAGCCAGGCGGAAATGAACAATGAAAATTTTATTAGTCGATGACGACCTTGAATTAGGCACCATGCTCAGTGAATACCTGATTGCAGAAGGTTTTGATGCGTCTCTGGTGCTGACCGGTAAAGCGGGTGTGGAAGGTGCGATGTCTGGCGAATACACCGCGATGATCCTGGATATTATGCTGCCAGACATGAGCGGTATTGATGTATTGCGTCAGGTGCGTAAAAACAGCCGGCTGCCGATCATCATGCTGACCGCGAAAGGGGACAACATTGATCGCGTCATCGGCCTGGAAATGGGGGCGGATGATTATATGCCGAAACCGTGCTATCCACGTGAACTGGTGGCACGTTTGCGTGCTGTATTGCGTCGTGTGGAAGAACAGCAGCAATCACACGCTGATACGTCCTCGGTCAACTATGGTGATCTGACGCTGAATCCGGCGACCCGGAGCAGTGAATGGCGCGGCGTGCCCTTCGATCTGACCGCTTCTGAGTTCAACCTGCTGGAATTACTGTTGCGTTCGCCTGAACGTGTGGTCTCCAAAGATGAATTGTCGGAAAAAGGTCTCGGGCGTCCGCGTGAAGCGTATGACCGCAGTATTGATGTGCATATCAGTAACATCCGCCAGAAACTGGGGTCACTTGAAGGTGGCGATATGCTGACTATTGAAACGGTGCGCAGCATTGGCTATCGAATCCGCTAAACGACTGCGCGGCAGGTTGTTCTGGAAAATATTGCTGGGTTTCTGGTTTACTTTCGTGGCAATCGCTCAGGGGCTCTGGGTGGTTTTTGCTTTCTACAATCCGCATGAACCGCCGGAAAGTGGTATTGCCCGCCGGTTTGTGAAACTTCAAATTACTTCGGCTGTGTCCACGCTGCATTCCGGCGGTATGCCTGCACTGAATGCCATGATTGCTGACTGGCCGCAAGATGACCGGCAGTTCTTTTCGGTGTCACCGTCTTTGCTGCCGGCAAAAGGTAGCAGCATGCAGGAGCTTGAGCCCGGAAAAACGCCGCATGAAGTGGTGGAGTTTGTGCAGGGGCCCGACGGCCAGGGTTACCGTCTGCGTTATGACGTGGCGGGGCTGATGGATGAATACCGGCCACGAAAGCACCACCGCGAACTGCTGAATATGCCACCGCCATTGTTGTGGCTGGGCGGGCTTGGCGGGTTGCTGTTCAGTGCCGTTCTGGCGTGGAACCTGACACGGCCGATGCTGCAAATGCGTAAAGCTTTTGATCGGGTGGCGCAAGGCGATTTATCGGTACGTCTGTTTAGCAGCATGGGTAAGCGGCACGATGAGTTGTCCGAAGTGGCGCGCGATTTCGACTCGATGGCTGAACGCCTGCAAGTGCTGGTCAGGGCGCGGGAAGAGCTGTTGCATGATGTCTCGCACGAACTGCGCTCCCCGCTGGCGCGCTTGCAACTGGCCATCGGTCTGGCGCGGCAGAATCCGTCGAACGTCGAAAGCTCCCTGAGCCGCATAGAACACGAGGCGGGGAGGCTGGATAAAATGATCGGCGAACTGCTGGCGTTATCGCGCACCGAAAGCAGTGAAATTCCTGATGAAGAGTACTTTGATCTCTACGGGCTGGTGGAAGCCGTGGTTAACGATGCGCGCTATGAAGCGCAGTTGCCGGGTGTTGAAATTGCGATGTATCCCCCGTCTCCGGATAACCTGGATTACACGGTAAAAGGCAATGCTGAACTGATGCGTCGTGCGGTAGATAACGTGGTGCGTAATGCGCTGCGCTTTTCGGCCCGCAGGCAAACTATCAGTGTTTCACTGGCACAGATTGAGCAGTATTTGCAGATTGAAGTGGCCGATCAGGGGCCGGGTGTGGAAGAGGATAAGCTTTCGAGTATCTTTGACCCGTTCGTGCGCGTGAAATCGCCGCTGTCAGGCAAAGGCTATGGCCTTGGGCTGGCTATCACCCGTAAAGTGATGTTGGCCCATGAAGGTAAAGTGGATGCCCGTAACGCGCAGCCTCATGGGCTAATTATCAGCCTTCAAGTCCCGCACTGGAAACCTGCGTCATAATCCGGGCTGAAGATGCATTGGGGCCAGCGCAAGCGCTGTTCAAAAAGCTATAGCCTTTTGTCCTGTCACTCTAATTATTTTGCGAACAGATATTTACAGGCAATAAAAAAC
>NZ_JAFMOS010000437.1 GCF_019049755.1 Rahnella perminowiae | reverse complement strand
GTATGTGGTTAGCAGGGGCAATCTTTGTTCTGACTATCGTGTTAGTTATCTGGCAGCCTAAAGGCCTGAGTATCGGCTGGAGTGCCATTACCGGCGCCGCGCTGGCCCTTATTGGCGGTGTCGTCAGTATGGGCGACATCCCTGTCGTCTGGAACATTGTATGGAATGCGACGGCCACCTTTATCGCGGTCATCATTATCAGTCTGCTGCTGGATGAGTCAGGCTTTTTTGAGTGGGCGGCGCTGCACGTAGCACGGTGGGGTAAAGGCCGGGGACGCTTACTGTTTACTTATATTGTCCTGCTTGGCGCTTGCGTCGCGGCATTGTTTGCCAACGACGGAGCCGCGCTTATTCTCACACCTGTCGTGATTGCCATGCTGCTGGCTTTAGGCTTCAGCCGGGGCGCGACGCTGGCCTTTGTGATGGCGGCGGGATTCATCGCCGACAGCGCCAGCCTGCCGCTTATCGTGTCGAACCTCGTAAATATTGTCTCCGCAGACTTTTTCAAAATTGGCTTTAACGACTATGCCTCCGTCATGGTACCTGTCGACATGGCGTCTATCGTGGCAACGCTGGCCATGTTGCACCTGTTCTTTCGCAAAGACATTCCGGCGACCTATGATGTCTCTAAGTTACCGGTACCGCACGAAGCCATTAAAGATCGCCTGACCTTTAAAACTGGCTGGTGGGTATTAATACTGTTGCTGGTCGGGTTCTTCGGACTGGAGCCGTTGGGTATTCCCGTGAGTGCCGTTGCGGCGGCGGGCGCGCTTATTCTGTTTATCGTGGCAAAGCGTGGTCATGCAATCAACACCGGCAAGGTGCTGCGCGAAGCACCCTGGCAAATCGTTATTTTCTCACTGGGCATGTACCTGGTGGTGTACGGCCTGCGCAACGCCGGCCTGACCCATTACCTGTCCCTGATCCTCGGTCATCTGGCTGAGCAGGGCCTGTGGGTATCCACACTAGGCACGGGATTCCTGACCGCGTTCCTTTCCTCCGTCATGAACAACATGCCGACGGTACTGATCGGTGCGCTGTCTATTGACGGCAGCAGCGCGGCAGGCGTGATCAAAGAGGCCATGATTTATGCCAACGTTATCGGCAGTGATTTGGGACCTAAAATCACCCCAATCGGTAGCCTGGCGACCCTGTTATGGCTTCACGTACTGTCCCGGAAAGACATCAGGATCACCTGGGGATATTACTTCAGGGTCGGGATTATCATGACCGTTCCGGTGCTGTTTGTGACGCTGGCGGCCCTTGCCCTCCGTCTGTCGTTCCCCCATTAATTCCCCCGCTACCCGCCTGCTGTGACATCACGGCAGGTCTTACTGACAAGAGAGCACCGTTATGACGTCTGTGACTATCTACCATAATCCTGCCTGCGGCACCTCACGCAACACGCTTGAACTCATCCGTAACAGCGGCGTTGAACCTGCCGTTATTCTCTATCTTGAAACGCCGCCAGGGCGCAGCGAACTGATAAAACTTATCAGTGACATGGGTATTTCAGTGAGATCATTACTGAGAAAAAACGTTGAACCTTATGCGCAACTGGGCCTGGCTGAAGATACGTTCAGGGATGAACAGTTACTCGACTACATGCTGCAATATCCAATCCTTATCAACCGCCCGATTGTCGTGACACCACTGGGCACCAGGCTGTGCCGCCCGTCTGAGGTCGTTCTGGATATTCTGCCGGACGCACAGCAAGGTGCATTCACTAAAGAAGACGGCGAAGCCGTCGTGGATGCTCAGGGAAAACGGGTTTCTCAATAAACTGAAGTAAACCGAAAAGCACGCGCGGGTTGTCTGATGCTGACCTCAGAAAGGGGTCAGCAGGCATTACATGCTGGCACATCATGTTTACGGAAAAATCTGTAACCCTGCATCCTTTGGTAACAGTAACTACACTTTATTTAATATTTCATCAGGATAGTGATGCTGGCAGGATAAATAATGACCCAACAAACCCGGGGATTTTCGTTGAAAGTACTGACGATTAATACACACAAGGGCTTCAACGCGTTTAATAAACGCTTCATTTTACCCGAACTGCGCGACGCGGTACGTACCGTCAGCGCCGATATCGTCTGTCTGCAGGAAGTGATGGGCGCACATGAAGCCCATTCGCTGCATGTCGAGAACTGGCCGGACACCAGCCATTACGAATTTCTGGCTGACACCATGTGGAACGACTTCGCCTACGGGCGCAACGCGGTCTACCCGGAAGGTCATCACGGCAATGCGGTCCTCTCCCGCTATCCCATTGAACATTATGAAAATCGCGACGTGTCAGTCGCGGGTAGCGAGAACCGGGGACTGTTGTATTGCCGCATCGTACCTCCGCAGCTTGAGTGTCCTGTTCATGTAATTTGTGTACATCTGGGTCTGCGGGAAGCGCACCGCCAGGCGCAGCTCAACATGCTGGCCGACTGGGTTAAAGCTTTCCCGCAGGGAGAGCCGGTGCTGGTGGCGGGTGATTTCAACGACTGGCGGCAAAAGGCCAGTCACCCGCTTAAAATGCAGGCCGGCCTCGAGGAGATTTTCACCCGCGCAAGGGGTCGCCCGGCGCGCACTTTCCCGGTCAGTATGCCGCTACTGCGTCTTGACAGAATTTATGTAAAAAATGCCTATGCCAGCGCGCCTGCCGTGCTGCCGCTGCGCAACTGGCGTCATCTGTCCGATCATGCCCCGTTAAGTGCGGAGGTCCATCTATGAAAACTGCATGGCGGGAAGGCAACCGTATCCAGCTGCTGGAAAATGGCGACGAATATTATCCGGCGGTATTTGAGGCTATCGATAAGGCTCAGCGTAAAGTGATTCTGGAGACCTTTATCTGGTTCGAAGATAAAGTGGGACGCCAGTTACATGCGGTGATCCTGCGCGCCGCCCGGCGCGGTGTCGACGTTGAAGTGCTGCTTGATGGTTATGGCTCGCCTGATTTGAGCGATGATTTCGTCGGCGAACTGACTTCAGCAGGTGTGGTGTTCCGCTATTACGACCCGCGTCCGCCGCTGTTCGGTATGCGAACCAATTTATTCCGCCGTATGCACCGTAAAATTGTGGTCATCGACAACACGGTGGCGTTTGTCGGCGGGATTAATTACTCGGCCGAGCATATGTCCGATTACGGTCCCGAAGCCAAGCAGGATTACGCTGTGCGGGTAGAAGGCCCGGTGGTGGATGACATTTTGCAGTTTGAGCTGGAAAACCTGCCCGATCATGCACAAACCCGCCGGTGGTGGCAGCAACGCCGCCGTTATCATGCGGCCGAAAATCGCTGGCCCGGCGAGGCTCAGGCGCTGTTTGTCTGGCGCGATAACGAGGATCACCGGGATGATATTGAGCGTCACTATCTGAAAATGCTCGCTAACGCGAAACGCGAAGTGATTATCGCCAACGCTTATTTCTTCCCCGGCTACCGTCTGCTGCACGCCATGCGCAATGCCGCCCGCCGAGGCGTGCGGGTAAAACTCATCGTGCAGGGCGAGCCGGATATGCCGATTGTCAAAGTCGGTGCCGAGCTGCTGTACAACTATCTGCTACAAGGGGGGGTGCAGGTGTATGAATATCGCCGTCGCCCGCTGCACGGCAAAGTCGCGCTGATGGATGACCACTGGGCGACAATCGGTTCCAGCAACCTCGATCCGCTGAGTTTATCGCTCAATCTTGAAGCCAATCTGATTATCCACGACCGGACGTTTAACCAGACGCTGCGCGACAATCTCAACAACATTATCGCCCGGGACTGCCAGTGTGTGGATGAAACCATGGCCCCGAAGCGCACCTGGTGGAATCTGGCAAAAAGCGTGGTGGTGTTCCACTTCTTGCGTAAATTTCCGGCGATGGTCGGCTGGCTACCCGCACACACGCCAAGGCTTGCACAGGTAAAGCCACCCGTTCAGCCCGAAATTGAAACACAGGATCGGGTGACGTCAGAGAATTCGGAGGTGAAATCGTAATGTCTGTATCCCGTCCGAGGTGGCGCCTGGCGAAAAAGATCCTCACCTGGATTTTCTTTATCGCCGTGGCCGTGCTGTTGGTGGTTTACGCCCGCACGGTTAACTGGGAAGACGTGTGGAAGGTCATTCGTAATTATAACCGTACGCCACTGCTGATTTCAGCGGGGCTGGTGATTATCAGCTATCTGCTTTACGGCTGTTATGATCTGCTGGCACGTGCTTATTGCGGGCACAAACTCGCGGCGCGCCAGGTGATGCTGGTGTCTTTTGTCTGCTACGCCTTTAACCTCACGCTCAGCACCTGGGTGGGCGGCATCGGTATGCGTTACCGGCTTTACTCCCGCCTGGGTCTGCCGGGCAGCACGATCACGCGTATCTTCTCACTGAGCATTACCACCAACTGGCTTGGCTATATTTTGCTCGGTGGCATTATCTTCACCTTCGGCGTCGTGGAGTTGCCTGCGCACTGGTACATCGACGAAGGCACACTGCGCATTGTCGGTCTTATATTGCTGGCGATGGTGGCTGCATATCTCTGGTTCTGCGCCTTTGCTAAACACCGCCATATGACAGTGAAAGGGCAAAAGCTGGTGCTACCGTCGTTTAAATTCGCCCTGGCGCAGATGGTGATTTCCAGCGCTAACTGGATGGCAATGGGCGCCATTATCTGGCTGCTGATCGGCCAGGATATGAACTATTTCTTTATCCTGGGTGTGCTGTTAGTCAGCAGTATCGCCGGGGTGATTGTGCATATTCCGGCGGGGATCGGCGTGCTGGAAGCGGTGTTCATTGCCCTGCTGGCCGGAGAACACACTTCTCAGGGCACGATTATCGCCGCCCTGCTGGCCTATCGCGTGCTTTACTACTTCCTGCCGCTGCTGCTGGCGCTGGTATGCTATTTGCTGCTGGAGAGCCGGGCGAAGAAATTGCGGGCGAAGAACGAGAAGGCGATGGCGAAGTGAGCCTCCCGGCCATTATTCCAGACCGGGAATATTCACGCCAAATGTTTGCAGTAGCAGGATGATATTAAGCGCCACAATCACCACCGTGCCGATGATGGAAAGCACGGCAGTCCGGCGGCTGTTCACAAATTCACCCATGATGTCGCGACGGCCGGTGAATATCACCAATGCAATCATCGGTGCAGGCAGTGCCAGACTGAGCACCACCTGGCTGTATACCAGCGCGTCGGTGGCATTAACGCCCATCGCCACCACGATAAATGCGGGGATCATGGTAACCAGCCGGCGCAACCAGACAGGAATGCGAAAGCCGACAAAGCCCTGCATGATCATCTGACCTGCCATCGTGCCGACCACTGAGCTGGAAATACCGGAAGCGATCAATGACAGCAGGAAGAAACCTGCCGCCCCGATGCCTAACAGCGGGGTCAGGGTGTGATAAGCCGTTTCGATTTCCGCCACCTCACTGTGCCCTGAGTGGAAGGCACTCGCCGCCATAATCACCATCGCGATGTTCACCAGTCCCGCCAGAGTCAGCGCGATCACCACTTCAATATTGGAAAAACGCAGCAGTTTACGGCACTCTGCCGGATTTCTGGCTTGGGTACGGTGCTGAGTCAGACCTGAGTGCAGGAAAATCGCATGTGGCATCACGGTGGCTCCGATGATCCCTACGGCAATGGTCAGCGCCTGCACATCAGGCAGTTGCGGCGTTACCATGCCCAGACCGGCTGCGGCCCAGTCAACCGGGGCGATAAACATTTCGATCAGATAACACAGCGCAATCACCGCCACTAACCCGCCAATCATCAGCTCAACGGGGCGGAAACCCCGTTTTTCCACCATCAAAAGACCGTAGGTCACCAGCGCCGTGATGCCCATTCCGGCCAGTAACGGCATATGGAACAGTAATGAAAGTCCCAGAGCACCCCCGAGAAATTCGGCCAGATCGGTCGCCATTGCGGCAATTTCACTGCTCCCCCACATGCCCCAGACCACGGGTTTCGGGAACTGGTCACGACACATTTCCGCCAGGTTTTTATGGGTAACGATCCCAAGCCTGGCGGAGAGCGCCTGAAACAGCATAGCAATCATATTGGCCATCACCACCACCCACAGCAGCATGTAGCCATAGCGGGAGCCAGCCTGAATATTGGTTGCAAAATTACCCGGGTCCATATAGGCAATCGAGGCGATCACCGCAGGACCGGCAAACAGCAGCGGTGTCATCAGGCTGCGTTTGCGGCCAGACATGGCATTAACAATCGCCGCGTTGGTTCTGTCGGTTAAAGAAGAAGTTTGGCCTGTTCCACGCATACTGCCCCCACCCTGTTCTTGCTTGTTATTTTTGTGTGATTTTTATCCGGCAATAACAAATATAGCATCAGCTATATTCTATAGCACAAGCTTAGTTGACGGGTTATCAGGAGCAGAGTGTTTCAAAATATGAAACTTCAATCATTGCCTGAGATTATAAAACCGGAATGCTTTTTCGAATGATTCATCCGGCGCGACGACCACACGGCCTGTTCTGCGCCAGCGTCTTTGGCTCAACAGACATGCTCAACAGACATGCGTAACAGCGCGTGAAAAAATCGCCGCCAGAAAAACCCGACAGACATCACACTTTTCCGCCAAACAAACCGGCTGCATGTCCCCTGCTATCAAGTTTCCCCGTCAATGTGCCGTTAACTTAATCAATAAATCTCATTCGGTTTACATGAGCAGCTTCATTTTTTCCGACAGATTTCTCTCCTGTGCTCCCTGACAGGCTACGCCAATAACAACGTTTTACGTATCAGACTGATTGAAGTGTTGTCATAAACTTAAGGTGCCTGCGCACTTTTTTAATTGCAATTTCAGGGAGTTAACTCTATGTCTTTTAAACATACTACTGTACGCACCCAGCTTACGTTGGGGTTTGGCGTTTTAGTCGTCATTGTTCTTGCAGTAGTCCTGCTCTCGATGAATGCGTTAAGCCAGGCCAACAACCGATTCAAAACCCACGTGCAGCAGGTTTCCGCTCGTGAGGCTTCAGTGAATTTAATTCTCAGCGGCGTAAAAGACAGTTCACTGAATATTTACGGGCTGGTGCTGGTCAGTGAGCCTGCTGATATCGAAGCAGGTAAAAGACAAGTGGCTGCCGCAGAAGAGAAAACCACTGCCGCACTGACCCAGCTTCAGGCGGCAATCAAAGAACACTCTGACGTCACGGATAAGGATCGGCAATTCGTGACCGCGATTTTCAATGCGGAAGAAGGCTACCGTCCGGTGGCTAAACACATTGTTGATCTCGCCCTTGACGAGAAGAAGGCCGAAGCGATTGACCGCATGAACCGGGAGCTACGGCCTCAGCTGACGCTGCTGCTTAATACAACCAATGATTATCTGAAATACAGTAACGCACGCGCAACAGAGAGCCTGAATACCGCACAGGATGCGTATCAACAAACCCGCCTCATTTTCATCATTATCAGCCTGGTCGCGCTGAGTCTGGCGGTCATTCTGGGCGGCATTATTATCCGTTCACTGTTCCGCGCGCTGGGTGAGGAACCGGTTGTTTTAGGTCAGGTCGTACAGCGTATTGCGGCGGGTGATCTCAGTGAAGTGAAAGGCGCGAAAAATGCCCCGCAAAACAGCGTGCTGGCAGAGCTTGGTGAAATGCAGGTAAAACTGCATCAGTTAATCAACCAGGTGGCGAATTCCGCAGAAAGCATTGTCAGCGCCTCAACGGAAATTACGCTGGGCAATGAGGATCTGAGTCGCCGGACCGAAGCTCAGGCTTCCTCACTGGAACAGACATCGGCAAGCATGGAAGAACTGACCGCGACAGTGAAACACAATGCCGACAATGCCCATCAGGGAAATCTGATGGCTACCAATGCCTCACAAGTGGCGCAGCGCGGCGGCGTCGTGGTTGAACGCGTCGTCAGTACCATGCATGAAATTGCAGAAAGCTCAGGCAAAGTGACACAAATCATCACGGTCATTGAAGGCATTGCTTTCCAGACCAATATTCTGGCGCTTAACGCCGCCGTTGAAGCAGCCCGTGCCGGTGAGCAAGGACGCGGCTTTGCGGTCGTTGCCGGAGAAGTGCGCACGCTGGCACAACGCAGCGCCAATGCCGCTAAAGAAATCAAAAACCTGATCAGTGAGTCTGTGGAGCGGATCAACGTCGGCTCTAAGCTGGTCGATGAAGCGGGCACCACCATGATGGAAGTGGTGAATGCTGTCAAAGGCGTCAACAGCCTGATGGCTGAAATCACCCTTGCCTCAAGCGAACAGCATACGGGCATCGATCAGGTTAACAAAGCCGTGGTCAACATGGACGAGGCGACGCAGCAGAATGCCGCCTTAGTCGAACAAAGTGCGGCGGCGGCGGACAGTTTAAAACAACAGGCCCATATCCTGCTGAAGGGGATTTCTGCGTTTGATATTTCACGTGCGGGAAATCTGAATATCACTGCAACGGCAGCCGCTAAGGTATTGAGATGAAAATTTCCTGCGTTTTTGCCGTGGCGGCGACCCTGTTTACATCGGCCACCCTTGCCGGCAGTAATCAGAACATCACGATTGGCCTGATTACCAAAACAGACACCAACCCGTTCTTTTTGAAAATGAAAGAAGGCGCCATGCTGGGCGCCACTGTACACGGGGTCAGGCTGCTCACCGCAGCCGGTAAAGAAGACAGCGATTATCCTTCCCAGATCATCGCGATTCAGTCCATGGTGTCCGCCGGCGCGACCACGTTGCTTATTACGCCGAGCGATGCCAAAGCCATTGTGCCCGCACTGGATGAGGTGCGGGCGAAAGGCGTACAGGTCATCGCTCTCGATTCTCCCACGGATCCGATCAGTGCCGTCGATGCCCTCTTCGCCACCGATAACTATAAAGCGGGCGAGCTGATTGGTCAGTATGCTCAGGCGGCTATGCCGCTGACGTTCCCGGGGCAACCCTTCAAAATAGCCATGCTGGATTTATCGCCAGGACATCTGGTAGGAGCAAGAAGGCACAACGGGTTTATGAAAGGATTAGGTTTACCTGCGGCAGGTGCCGAAACCAGTGAGCTGTCAGCCACACCCGAAATTGTGTGTTCAGGCTATAGCGAAGGGGCAGAAAAACAAGGCTACGAGGTCATGGCAAATTGCCTGAAAACACATCCGGACATTAACCTGGTTTACACCGTCAACGAACCGGCTGCAGCCGGAGCCTACAAAGCATTGCAGGAGGCGGGTAAACAAAAGAATGCCCTTATTCTGTCTGTTGATGGCGGGTGTGCGGGCGTAAATTACGTGCGGGAAGGAAAGATTGCTGCCACAGCCCAACAATATCCTTTAACGATGGCCGCAATGGGTGTAGATGCTGCCGTAGCCTATGCCAGACACGGCAAAAAAGTGTCCGGGTATGTCGATACCGGCGTCACGCTTATCGCAGATAAACCCATGCAGGGCC
>NZ_JAFMOS010000627.1 GCF_019049755.1 Rahnella perminowiae | reverse complement strand
GGGTAAGGGCTTTCCCCCGCAGGAGCCGGGTCACAAAGCTGAAATTTATGCATGACCGGGTGAATAAATATCTCTTGATTATGGGCAGAGGTTCGCAGATCAAAGCCTTGCTGTATCTGGAGCCAATCGTTTGCCTAAAAACCTCAAACTGACCCTATCCGAAGGCCGCTTAAACATTTACACTGTGGCGCAGAACCCGGAAGGGGCTTTTTTTTAGTTTGTTGAGTCAGGAGATGCGGATGTTAAAGCGTGAAATGAACATTGCCGATTATGATGCTGAGCTGTGGGCAGCAATGGAAAAAGAAGTTGTTCGTCAGGAAGAACATATCGAGCTGATTGCGTCAGAAAACTATACCAGCCCTCGTGTCATGCAGGCTCAGGGTTCGCAACTGACCAACAAATATGCCGAAGGCTATCCGGGCAAACGTTATTATGGTGGCTGTGAGTACGTCGACATCGTAGAACAACTGGCCATCGACCGTGCAAAAGAATTGTTCGGTGCAGATTTCGCCAACGTTCAGCCGCACTCCGGCTCACAGGCAAATTTCGCGGTGTATACCGCATTGCTGCAACCGGGCGACACTATTCTGGGGATGAACCTCGGCCATGGTGGTCACCTGACTCACGGTTCACCGGTTAACCTTTCCGGCAAACTGTATAACGTGGTGCCTTATGGCATCGACGAAAGCGGCGATATCGATTACGAAGACGTGAAACGTCAGGCCGAAGCGCATAAACCAAAAATGATCATCGGCGGCTTCTCCGCATTCTCCGGTATCGTTGACTGGGCAAAAATGCGTGAAATCGCCGACAGCGTTGGTGCTTACTTCTTCGTTGACATGGCACACGTTGCCGGTCTGATTGCTGCAGGCGTTTACCCGAACCCGGTTCCTCACGCACATATCGTGACCACCACCACGCACAAAACGCTGGCCGGTCCACGCGGCGGACTGATTCTGGCGAAAGGCGGTGACGAAGAGTTCTATAAAAAACTCAATTCCGCTGTCTTCCCGGGTGGCCAGGGCGGCCCGCTGATGCACGTGATTGCCGGTAAAGCAGTCGCACTGAAAGAAGCGATGGAGCCTGAGTTCAAAGCTTACCAGCAACAGGTGGCTAAAAACGCACAGGCCATGGTGGCTGTGGTGCTGGAACGCGGCTACAAAGTGGTATCCGGCGGCACACACAACCATCTGTTCCTGATGGATCTGGTTGATAAAAACCTGACCGGTAAAGAAGCGGATGCTGCACTGGGCCGCGCTAACATCACTGTGAACAAAAACAGCGTGCCTAACGATCCGAAGAGCCCGTTTGTGACTTCCGGTGTGCGTATCGGTACACCAGCCGTCACCCGTCGCGGTTTCAAAGAAGCCGAAGCGCGTGAACTGGCAGGCTGGATCTGTGACGTGCTGGACAACGTGAACGATGAAGCAACTATCGAACGCGTTAAACAGAAAGTGCTCGACATCTGTGCACGCTTCCCGGTTTACGCGTAATATTTGCGAAGCCGTTAAGCTGCGAAAACCCGCTCCGGCGGGTTTTTTTATGGGCATGTATCAGAATTTGTGAGCTGGCAGACATTCCTGAAGTCAGAAAGCGTCTGCGGATTGCTAGCGATTGTGAGCTTTGTCAAAGTATTGGCCTCACACCGGAGGATTTATGGAATTGCGTTCCACGCGCTGGCTTGCACTCAGTTATTTCACCTACTTTTTCAGTTACGGTATTTTTCTTCCCTTCTGGGGCTTGTGGCTCAAAGGCGAGGGGATCTCCTCCGAAAGCATCGGCCTGCTGCTCGGTGCCGGTCTGGTCGCCCGCTTTCTCGGCACGCTCATCATTTCTCCCTCCATCAAAGACCCTTCTTACCTTATTACCGGTCTGCGTATTCTGGCGCTGCTTACGCTGGCGTTTGCCGTCGGTTTCTGGTTTGGCAACGGCTGGGCATGGCTGATGATTAACATCGCCGGATTCAGTCTGTTCTTCGGTCCGCTGGTGCCGCTGACCGATGCGCTGGCAGGTACGCTACAACGGCAGATCAATATGGATTATGGCAAGGTGCGCGTCTGGGGTTCCATTGCCTTTGTGATTGGTTCGGCGGTCACAGGCAAACTGGTCGAGGTGTATGGCCATAACGCGATTCTCTATACGCTGACCGCAGGCGTGGCGGCGATGCTGCTCGGCATGTTATTGCGCCCGAGCGTGAAGCCGGCAGGAGAGCCGCGTGCAAGCGGTGCGCCGGGTATTTCGTGGAAAGCGTTGCTGAGCGAAAAACCGGTCTGGCGTTTTCTGTTATGCGTGACGCTGCTACAGGGGGCTCACGCAGCGTATTACGGTTTCAGTGCCATTTACTGGCAGGATGTGGGCTATTCTTCCACAACTATCGGTTATTTATGGTCGCTGGGTGTGGTGGCGGAAGTGCTGGTATTCACCTTCAGTAAACAGCTGTTCAGCCGCTGGTCGGCACGGGATCTTCTGCTGCTTTCGGCCGTATGCGGCGTGTTGCGCTGGACAATGATGGGGGCGTTTACCGCTTTGCCGTGGCTGATTGTGATGCAGATTTTACACTGTGGCACGTTTACGGTCTGCCATCTGGCGGGCATGCGGTTTATTGCTGCACGGCCAGGTGATCAGGTGATCCGTCTGCAATCGGTGTATTCCGCACTGGCAATGGGGGGCGGCGTGGCAGTGATGACCATGTTATCCGGTTTCCTGTTCGAACATCTGCATGCCGGATTATTCTGGGTGATGGCGTTGCTGGCGGTGCTGGCGATTTTCCTGCGTCCGGCTGTGACGCCGTCAACGGTTGCGACATCAGCCCGTTAGGGAGCTTCGAGCAGCGAGCGGATACGTTTCCGCTGCTCTTTTGCCAGCGGTAACTGCGTGTGGATCACCAGCGGATCGGCGTCAGTACTGCGGGTGGCGTAGGGGGTGACAATCATCGCTACGCCACTCGGTGCGCCGAATTTATAGAAATCCGCCAGCGTCTGATATTTGATGTTCAGCGGCAGCAGCGTCGCCTCGCGGATTTGCTGCTCGACGGCTTCTTCCAGCTGCGGATTATCGTGGGTCAGCAGCAAAATTTGTTTCTCCTGCAAGGCGTTACCCTGCATCAGCCATGCACCAAAGGTGATGGCCACCAGCCCGACTTCATCTTCTGAAAGCGTAATCAGGTATTCGTGCTCAAACCCCTGTAACGCCTCGCGGGTGGTACGTACCAGACGCGGATACATCCGGTTCACTTCTTCCTGCATCAGGTTATCGATGCCGATGCCGAAATGACAGCGTTCAATTGCCGGGCCCAGATGAGCGAAAAGCTGGCCGACCAGTCCTTCGTAACTGCTGAATTTCATGCCGGCAATATCCTGAAAACGCGCCACCATATTTTCAATTTCTAATAACAGGCGCTGATCTTCCGTTGAGCCGGAACTCTGATAACTGTGGATTTTCAGCATCCGTAACATCAGCGTGAAAAACTCACATTCGCAGTCATCCAGACGGCCTTTGCTGAGTGCCTGCAACTGGCTAAACAGTTCGCGGGCGGCAGGATATTCCGGTTTTTCACGCAACCAGCGCCGCTGTTGTTCGGTAAAACGCAAGCCGGTCGGGCCGTTGTTTTGCCACAGACAGTATTGAAGACAGATAAGCATCAGCTGGCGGTCATGTCCGCTCAGCGGCCTGGGCAGCAATGCACCGCAATCTTCGAGCATCAAACCCAGAATATCGGTGCGCAGTGCCGCTTTCGGGCAGGTCTGGCCTTCAAACGCGATGTGCAACCATGGGATGAAATGGCGCGAAACGAAATCCGGGGAAATACGTAATGTGCGGCGCAAACCCTGAAATAAACACAGCCGCTGAGCAAGCGCGTCGCCCTGAATACGGCACTGTTTTTCGCTATATTGCAGCACATCAAGCTGGTGGATCCGCTGAATTTCGCAGGTCACTTCTGCCAGATCTTCCCACGTGATGTCTAATGCGACACCATTAATTTCACTGATGATCTCCAGCTGAACCGCCGTCAGCGGCGCGTAAAGCATCAGCAACACGTGGCAACGGCGTTGCGTAGCGGAAAGCGCAGGGGAGGGCTGTTTTTCTGGATTCATATCACCTGCCGAAAAAGTATCGCCTGAAATTATTAGTCAAGCATAGCAAAGCGAATGCCCGCAATAAGGCGCGGAGATTGGCTTTTACTCCGGCTTACAACTCAGATCACAGATATTTTTGACGACCGCTTAAATGCACAGCAAAATACTGTTACTTAGTAACAATATAATGGCGCCAGATATGGCAATGACGTTACACCAGGCCCGGAACCGGCCTTTTCCCCGTTACGTTAAATGGCTGTGCGCTGCGCTGTTGTGCCTGCCCGCCACGGTGCTGGCGCACCCGCACAGTTTTATTGATATGCAGACCACACTGGTGACAAATGAAACCTCACTGACCGGGCTGAAAATGGTCTGGACGATGGATGAAATCACCTCGGCAGATTTACTCTATGACGCGCATAACGCCAAACCGGGTTCGGATATCTGGAAGAAACTGGCGGCGGAAGTGATGGCGCGCGTGCTAAGCCAGCATTACTTCACAGATTTCTATCGCGATGGAAAACCGGTGAAGTATCTGGATCTGCCCAGTGAATATCAGCTTTCCCGCAAAGGCGATCAGGCGGTGCTGGAATTCGTCCTGCCGCTGGCGAAACCACAAGTGCTGGAAGGCAAACCCATGGAATTCTCCACTTTCGATCCTTCGTATTTTGTCGATATGACATATAAAGACAACACCGCGCTGCATCTGCCACCGGCGCTGGAAAAACGCTGTACGCTGGCGCTGTTTACACCAAAGCCGGATGCCTCGCTGCAAAACTATGCCCTGTCACTCGATAAGGCTGATGCCCCGCCGGAAGACATGGATCTTGGTCAGCAATTTGCCCAGAAGGTGACGCTGGAATGTCATTAATCTTCACGCCATCGAAAACGCTGTCCTGGCGCGATCTCTGGCCGCTGGCGGTATTTCTGTTGCTGCTGGCGGGCGGTGCTTGTCTGTTAATTCATTACTGGCCGCGTATTTTGCTCAGCAGCATTATCTGGCAGCGGGAGTTACATCAGGAACTGGCCGGATTGCTGCGGCAGGTGAAACAAAATCCTGCGCAGGCGGGGATGACGCTGGCGGGCTTCAGCCTGATTTACGGCGTAATCCACGCTATCGGGCCGGGGCACGGTAAAATCGTCATTACCACCTACCTGGCGACACATCCTTCACGGCTGAAAACCAGCCTGAAGCTGACCTTCGCGTCGGCGATTGTGCAGGGACTGGTGGCGATATTGCTGGTCAGTGTGGTACTTGGCGTATTGCAGCTCTCTTCGCGACAACTGCATCAGAGCAGTTTCTGGATGGAGCGGGGCAGTTTCATTCTGGTGATGTTGCTCGGATTGCTGTTGTGCTGGCGAGCCCTCAAACGGGTGTGGCAAACCCTCAAAGATCTGCGCCGGCCACCGGCGATGAAAATCCGCAGCCTTTCCCCGGCGGTCAGTAATACGCATGTTCATGATGAATATTGCGGCTGCGGCCATCAGCATGTGCCCAGCGATCAGCAGCTTCAGGCGGGTGATGATTTGCGCACGAAGGTAGCGATTGTGCTGGCGATGGGGTTACGTCCGTGTTCCGGCGCGATCATGGTTTTGCTGTTTGCCAAGGTCATTGACGTCTACATCTGGGGCGTGATTTCGGCGATCACTATGGCTGCCGGCACCTCGCTGACCGTATCACTTATCGGTGTACTGGTGTTTTACAGCCGTGCGCTGGCCGTCAAATTCAGCGCCAGCCGTACGCCTGCGGCGTGGCAGCGGATTGCCTGGTCGCTGCTGGCACTGACCGGCGGGATGATATTACTGGGAGCGGGCATCTTGCTCTACAGCACCGGCGGCGGTGATATTTCACCGATAACCGGCGGCCCATTCAGGGGATAAACCGCAGGCATAAAAAAACGGACGCCCGGTGGGACGTCCGTTGTTGTTTGTATCATTCAGCGGCGGGATTAACGCTTCAGCGCTTCGCTCAGTTCATCACGCATGGTCATCAGAATGCCTTTAACGACGCGCGGGTTGCCGGCAACAATGTTACCTGACGAGAAGTGGTTATGGCCGCCAACGAAGTCAGTCACCACGCCGCCGGATTCACGCACCAGCAGTTCGCCACCGGCGAAATCCCAGGGCTTCAGGGCGATTTCGAAGAATCCGTCAACGCGGCCAGCGGCTACGTAGGCCAGATCCAGTGCAGCAGAACCGGTGCGACGGAAGTCTGCACATTCGGTGAACAGTTTGCCCACGACATTCATGTAGCTGGTTGCGTGTTGTTTTGCTTTGAACGGGAAGCCGGTTGCCAGAATGGTGCCGTCGAGATCTTTCGCGTGAGTGCCACGCAGACGGTAACCGTTCAGCTGTGCGCCCTGACCGCGGGTCGCGGTGAAGAGTTCGTTACGCATCGGGTCATAAACTACCGCAACTTCAGTGCGGCCTTTGATGCGCACGGCGATAGAGACAGCGAAATGTGGGAAGCGTTTAACGAAGTTGGTGGTGCCATCCAGCGGGTCGATAATCCATTGTACGTCTTTGTCTTCGCCTTCCAGCTCGCCACACTCTTCACTGATGATGGTGTGTTTTGGATAGGATTTGCGAATGACATCGATAATCATGTGTTCTGCATCGCGGTCTACGTTGGTAACAAAATCGTTGGTACCTTTTTGGGTAGATTCTACAGAGTCTGGCGTTTCGTAATGTTTGGCAATCAGGTTACCGGCCTTGCGCGCAGCGCGCACGGCGATGGTGAGCATCGGATGCATGGATATCTTCCAACTAGGATGTTAAAGAACGGGAATACGGGAAACGGCGCGCAGTATAGCAGGGGTTCTGAAAATTAACTACCGTTGTGTTAGGCTGTTGTGATTTTCCGTCTGGTAAGAGTTCCTATGCTGCCCAATATCCGCATTGTATTAGTAGAAACATCCCACACTGGCAATATGGGGTCAACCGCCCGCGCCATGAAAACCATGGGATTATCAAGTCTTTATCTGGTCAATCCGCTGGTGAAACCTGATTCTCAGGCCATCTCTTTATCTGCCGGTGCCAGCGATGTGATCGGTAATGCGACCATCGTTGATACGCTGGATGAAGCGCTGGCCGGTTGCAGCCTGGTGATTGGCACCAGTGCGCGTTCCCGCACCTTGCCGTGGCCGATGCTGGAACCGCGTGAATGCGGCGAGCTCAGCGCGAAAGCCGCACAAACCGCGCCGGTGGCACTGGTGTTTGGTCGTGAACGTGTCGGGCTGACCAATGAAGAACTGCAAAAATGTAACTATCACGTTTGCATTCCGGCCAATCCTGAATACAGTTCGCTGAATCTGGCAATGGCCGTGCAAATTATCGCGTATGAAGTGCGCGTCGCCTATCTGGCCTTGCTGGAAGCGGCAAAACCGCAGATTGAATATGAAGAAACGCCTTATCCGCTGGTCGATGATCTTGAGCGTTTTTATCAGCATCTGGAAAAAACCTTGCTGGAAACCGGCTTTATTCGTCAGGCACATCCGGGTCAGGTAATGAGCAAACTACGCCGTCTGTTTACCCGTGCGCGACCTGAATCTCAGGAGTTAAACATCCTGCGCGGTATTCTGACATCGATTGAAAAGACCAATAGCAGCAAAGAGTAAGCGCCAGGGGTTGAGGATAAACATCAAACCTTTGCTTGTTAATCAACAGATTACTTCTTACCCGTGAATGGCGACAACTGGGCGGAATATAGGGTCAGATAATACTTGAGTAAATTACTAGGTTAAATAGTTGACTGATTTACTCAGGAATGGCAGACTCATTTACATGTTCCGCACGATTGAATTTTTAAGTCATTTTAAACAGGTAACCATGCTATGAGACTGACATCCAAAGGCCGTTATGCCGTGACCGCTATGCTCGACGTTGCACTGCATTCCCAGGAAGGACCAGTACCCCTGGCTGACATTTCTGAGCGTCAGGGTATTTCCCTTTCTTACCTGGAGCAGCTTTTCTCTCGCTTGCGTAAAAATGGTCTGGTTGCCAGTGTTCGTGGTCCGGGCGGTGGTTATCTGTTAGGTAAAGACTCGGGTGATATCGCCGTTGGCGCGGTGATCACGGCCGTTGACGAATCCGTTGACGCCACCCGTTGTCAGGGTAAAGAAGGCTGCCAGAATGGCGAACGTTGCCTGACTCACACCTTATGGCGTGATCTGAGCGAGCGCATCAGCGGCTTCCTGAACAATATTACACTGGCAGAACTGGTCAACAACCAGGAAATCCTGGAAGTGGCTGACCGTCAGAACGGTGAAGTCCGTCGTCAGCCAAATGGCCGTCAGATGGAAACCATCAACGTCAATCTTCGAGCCTGATCCCCGTCATCCTTCGCGCCGCCCCGGCGTTGGCTGCTGTCGCAAACCCTGGTCACATACTAGTGTATGCTCCCGGGGATGTGCTCTGTTGCCGCCTTGATGCGACACGAATGATTTAGGGGAGCATGTGAATTTTGATGTTACTAAAAGCCCGCTGAAATGCAGATTTCCGCGGGCTTTTGCTTTTCAGACGTCATTTCTTACCGATTAGTGCCCGCAAAGCGTCATTTCCCTTTTAAGAAGTTGTGAACCCGTTTTAAACTGGTTGTCGTTTTTTTTATTCTTTCGTTCGAAACCGAACGCGCAGTCCGGAGCTACCTGCCATGAAATTACCTATTTATCTTGATTACTCTGCCACGACGCCGGTTGATCCGCGTGTTGCACAGAAAATGATGCAGTGTCTGACACTGGACGGTACTTTCGGTAATCCGGCCTCCCGTTCTCATCGTTTTGGCTGGCAGGCAGAAGAGGCCGTGGATGTGGCGCGTAACCAGATTGCGGAGCTGATTAATGCGGATCCCCGTGAAATCGTCTTCACGTCAGGCGCAACCGAATCTGACAATCTGGCGATTAAAGGCGCGGCTCATGCACAGCGTGCGAAAGGTCACCACATTATTACCAGCCAGACTGAGCACAAAGCGGTGTTAGACACCTGTGCGCAGCTGGAGACGGAAGGCTTTGAGGTCACCTACCTGACGCCGCAGGCCGACGGTGTTATTCCATCAGCAGCCATTGAAGCCGCGTTGCGCCCGGATACGATTCTGGTGTCCATCATGCAGGTCAACAATGAAACCGGCGTTATCCAGGATATCGCAACAATTGGCGAGCTTTGCCGCAGCCGGGGTATTCTTTTTCATGTGGATGCAACCCAAAGCGTGGGGAAAATCGCGATTGATCTCAGCGAATTGCAGGTTGATCTGATGTCGTTTTCCGCCCATAAGATTTACGGCCCGAAAGGCATCGGGGCGCTGTATGTGAGTCGTAAACCGAAAGTAAGGATTGACGCGCAAATCCACGGCGGCGGTCATGAGCGCGGCATGCGTTCAGGTACCTTGCCGGTGCATCAGATTGTCGGAATGGGCGAAGCGTATCGTATTGCCAAAGAAGAAATGACCGCTGAAGTGGCGCGTCTGTCCGCACTGCGCGATCGTCTGTGGAAAGGCATTCAGCAGCTTGATCGGGTGTTTCTCAATGGCGCGCCGGAACATGCTGCGCCCAATATTCTCAACGTCAGTTTTGCCGATGTTGAAGGAGAATCTCTGATTATGGCGCTCAAGGATCTGGCTGTTTCGTCCGGTTCCGCCTGTACGTCCGCGAGCCTCGAACCCTCTTACGTGCTGCGTGCGCTGGGATTAAGCGAGGAGCTGGCACACGGCTCAATCCGTTTTTCTCTCGGGCGCTGGACCACGGAAGAAGAAATTGATTATGCAATTGCGCTGGTGGTGAAATCTGTCCGTCGCCTGCGTGAGTTGCCCCCTGTTTATACAAAATAATGAAGTGCCGCCCGATGAAAGGGTGATTTGCCTGTCATTGAAAATGAATATTCATTGAAGATAAAAAACATCAGGAGTGCTGTTATGAGTTCCGAAGTCACGACCAATGAAGCAATGTCCGTATTCCTTTCTTCTCAGCCTGCCGATGCGCGCTGGGGTGAAAAAGCCACACTGAGCACCGATTCTGCCGGGATGACCATTCATCTCAATAGCGGCGATGTGCTGACGGTCATTGCCCGTGCCGCGCGTCGTATCGACGGCCAGGGAGTCAAAAATATTAAACTGGCCGGTGAAGGCTGGGATCTCGAAAACAGCTGGGCTTTCTGGCAGGGCTTCCGTGGTCCGAAAGGAACACGCCATGTTGAATGGGCCGAATTGTCCGAAGATGACGCGAAAACGCTCAGGCAACGGCTGAAAATCATCGACTGGGTACGAAATACCATTAATACCCCGGCAGATGATTTGTCCCCAGAACAACTGGCCACCCGCGCGGTTGATCTGATGTGTGAATTTGGTCACGACAAAGTCAGCTACCGTATCACCAAAGGCGACGACCTGCGTCAGCAAAATTATATGGGTATCCATATCGTCGGGCGCGGTTCTGACCGTCAGCCGGTCTTGCTGGCGCTTGATTACAACCCAAGCGGAGACGCTGAAGCGCCGGTTTACGCCTGCCTGGTCGGTAAAGGCATTACCTTTGACACCGGCGGTTACAGCCTGAAACCAAGCGGTTCCATGGATTCCATGAAAGCAGATATGGGCGGCGCAGCCACCCTGACCGGCGCACTGGCGCTGGCAGCGGCTAACGGCCTGAACAAACGCGTAAAACTGTATCTGTGCTGCGCGGATAACATGGTCAGCGGTAATGCACTGAAACTCGGCGATATCATCCGTTACCGCAACGGCAAAACCGTTGAAGTGATGAATACCGACGCCGAAGGCCGCCTGGTGCTGGCCGATGGTCTGATCGATGCGTCTGCGCAAAATCCTGAACTGATCATTGATGCTGCCACACTGACCGGTGCGGCGAAAACAGCGCTGGGTAACGATTATCACGCCCTGTTCAGCTTTGACGATGCACTGGCGGGTGAACTGCTGGAAAGCGCAAAATCCGAACACGAACCGTTCTGGCGCCTGCCGCTGGAAGAATTCCACCGTTCTCATCTGCCATCCAACTTTGCTGAACTGAATAATATTGCCGGTCCGGCACACACAGCGGGTGCGAGTACGGCGGCGGCCTTCCTGTCTCATTTCGTCACGGAATATAAGAAAGGCTGGCTGCACATTGACTGTTCTGCAACGTACCGTAAAAGCGCAGCGGATCAGTGGTCTGCCGGTGCAACCGGTCTCGGCGTGCGAACTGTGGCTAATTTATTGTTAGCTAAAGCGAAGTAAGCAGTAAAATTTGCATGAAGCATAACGGGGCGCTTAACAGTGCCCCGTTTTATACCATTACCGGAGTCAAGAACCATGAGTGTCCCACACGATCATCTGCCTGCTGGTGCTGCGGCAACTGACGGTGAAAACGAGCTGGAGCGGCTGCTTCGCCTGTCTGTCACCGCGCCTGCGTGGCGTCCGGCGTTTTATCAAACCTTGCTGGATTCCACTGTGTTTGTGCTCGGTGATGCAGGGCAGGATAACGCGGAAAAGCAGGGCAGTGTGGCGATCACCGCTGGCAGTGAACTGAATATTTTGCACTGGGAAAAACAGGACGGCAGCTCGATTATTCCTTTCTTTTCCTCGGTGGACGTTCTGGAAAAAGCCAGTGCCGGTGAAAGCCCGGATGAGCAGGCATTTGTCGCGCTGCCTGCCCGTGTGCTGTTTGAAATGACGCAAGGGGAAGAATTGTTTCTCAATCCCAAGTCGGAATATGGCAAGGAATTTTATCCGGGCGAAGTCACGCTGTTACTGAACAGTGGCGGGCTGAATGCGCCGTCTGAGCTGGTGCTGGATAAAGAAAGCCAGTTGCTGATCGGCCAGCCGGAAGAATATCCTTCTACCATGATCGATGCGCTCACTACGCTTTTCGCCCGGAAGAAACCGGTGCGCCGTGCATTTATGGCGCTGATCCACGATAAAGCCGTGGATGATCAGCCCAACCTGCTGATCGGTGTTGAAGCGGACGGTGATGAACAGGAGATCGATGCGCTGATCCGCGAGGCGGGCAATGTGGCGAGTGAAACCTCTCCCGACGATCGTCCGGTGGATTTCTGTATCGTTTCTGAAAAAGAGCGCGGTATCAGCCATTACCTGATCAGCCACACGCAGCCGTTCTATCAGCGCAAGTGGGGAAGCTGGTTGCGCAATATCATTCCTTCTTCCGGTCAGGCATAAAAGTGACGATACACCAGGGGAAACGCCGTTTTGCCCCTGTTTTGTTTAAGGGAAATAGGTGGTTTAGGTTCGATAGTGAATCAATCACACATTTTTTTAATTAAATGTTGTGATTCGGGTAGGCAATCGTAACTTCGCTCCCTATAATCACCGCCATTTTACGGCAGGTATAACATTAAATTAACCGGCCCTACCTATAAAAGTCTGACAGAGGTTTTTTCATGACTATCGAACGCACTTTCTCCATCATCAAGCCAAACTCCGTAGCGAACAACGACATCGGTGCTATCTATGCCCGTTTCGAACGTGCTGGCTTCACCATCATCGCGTCTAAAATGCTGAAACTGACGAAAGAACAAGCGGAAGGTTTCTACGCAGAACACAAAGGCCGTCCGTTCTTCGACGGTCTGGTTGAATTCATGACCTCCGGCCCGATCATGGTTCAGGTTCTGGAAGGCGAAAATGCCGTTCAGCGTAACCGTGACATCATGGGTGCAACTAACCCGGAAAACGCGCTGGCCGGTACCCTGCGTGCAGACTTCGCTGACAGCTTCACCGCTAACGCTGTGCACGGTTCTGATGCTGTAGAATCTGCACAACGCGAAATCGCTTACTTCTTCACCGAAAGCGAAATCTGCCCGCGTTAAGATTTTTGAGTCACCGTTGCCGGAAGATGTGCCGCAAATTCACAAGAATTTTGCCACTGCGACTTTCCAAACATGGCAACCGTGCCCTAAAATTTGTACAATGTTGCGCCCCGAATGAGCCAGCCTCTTCGGGGCGCAATTTTATTTGCAGGCCAGCCGTTTTCTGTCAGGTCAGGCTCTGCACTTCCAATACGCCATAACGTGTAACAACGAGGCCATTTTCATCATGTTAGAATCCAACACCGCCGAGCCAACTTTGTCTGAAAATAACGCTGTTTCCGCAGAAGCCGTGAATACTGTCGTGCCTGCTGCTGCAAAAATTAACCTTCTTGACCTCAACCGCAAGCAAATGCGTGAGTTTTTCATCAACATGGGCGAAAAACCGTTCCGTGCAGATCAGGTCATGAAGTGGATGTATCACTACTGCAGCGATGATTTCGAGCAAATGACCGATATCAATAAGGCCTTGCGTGAAAAGCTGGCCCGCGTTGCAGAAATTCGTGCACCGGAAGTCGCGTCAGAACAACGTTCAACAGATGGCACCATCAAATGGGCAATTCAGGTGGGCGGACAGCTGGTCGAAACTGTCTATATCCCGGACGGTGACCGCGCGACCCTTTGCGTGTCCTCTCAGGTTGGCTGCGCACTGGAATGTACTTTCTGTTCCACGGCGCAACAAGGCTTTAACCGTAACCTGCGCGTGTCCGAAATTATCGGCCAGGTATGGCGTGCGGCAAAAATTATCGGTGCGGCGAAAGTGGCCGGTACACGTCCCATCACCAACGTGGTGATGATGGGGATGGGCGAACCTTTGCTGAACCTTAATAACGTGGTTCCGGCGATGGAAATCATGCTCGACGATTTCGGTTTCGGCCTGTCGAAACGTCGTGTCACTCTTTCCACCTCGGGCGTGGTCCCTGCGCTGGATAAACTGGGCGATATGATTGATGTCGCGCTGGCGATTTCTCTGCACGCACCTAACGACACCATTCGTAACGAAATTGTGCCGATCAACCGCAAGTACAATATCGATACTTTCCTGGCCGCCGTTGAGCGTTACATTGGCAAATCCAATGCCAATCAGGGCCGCGTCACCATCGAATACGTTATGCTGGATCACATCAATGATGGCACCGAGCATGCGCATGAACTGGCTGAACGTCTGAAGAATACGCCATGCAAAATCAACCTGATCCCGTGGAACCCGTTCCCGGGCGCACCGTATGGCCGCAGCTCGAACAGCCGTATCGATCGCTTCTCTAAGGTATTGATGGATTATGGTTTTACTGTGATCGTGCGTAAAACCCGCGGCGATGATATTGATGCCGCGTGCGGGCAGCTGGCCGGTGATGTTATTGACCGAACCAAACGTACGTTGAAGAAAAAAATGGCAGGCGAGCAGCAGATTTCTGTTAAAACCGTCTGATCCCAAGAAATATGCAGGGCTTTGCCGTGCCGTTCTGGTTAAGCCCACTGTTTTATTGTCGCTGGCAGGGTAAAGGGAATTAAGCATGGCAATGAAGGGCAGTGTGAGAATGTTGATGGTCACAGGTGTGGCTTTGGCGTTACTGGCTGGCTGTTCCGGTTCACCTAAAGAAATACCACCGGCCAGTGGCGCAGCACAAACGCGTCTGGAGCTGGGCATGGCGTATCTGAAACAGGGGAACATGGAGGCGGCCAGACAGAATCTGCAAAAAGCCGTTGACGGTGCGCCGCAGGATTATCGGACACAGCTTGGTATGGCCCTTTACGAGCAAAAAAACGGCAATCAGAAAGCCGCACAAACCCGCTACCAGCAAGCGTTGCAGCTTGCGCCGCAAAATGGGACGGTCTTAAATAATTACGGTGCGTTTTTGTGTAGTTTAGGGCAGTATGTACCCGCACAACAGCAGTTTAGCGCCGCAGCTAATGCGCCTGATTACGGTCAGGTTGCTGACAGTCTGGAAAATGCAGGCTACTGTTTTCTGAAGGCCAATCAGAATGAGGAAGCGCGAGTGTTACTAAGCCGGGCATTGAAAGTGGATCCCGATAAAGGCGCACCCTTGCTGACTGAGGCAACCAAAGAATTTGGAGAAGGGAATCGCGCTCAGGCGAAATTATTACTGGATGTATACCAACATGTTCTGCCAGCCACTGCCGACAGCCTCATGTTACAAATTCGATTCGCTGCGTTAGCGGGCAATCCGGATAGCGTTCAACGCTACGGTAAGCAACTTGCGCGTAGTTATCCACAATCTAAACAGTACCAGCAGTTCTTAGCCAATGAATACTGAAGCCCCTCAAGAAAATAATGCAAAACTGACCACAGGCGAACGTCTGCGTCAGGCTCGTGAACAGTTAGGTCTCAGCCATCAGGCCGTTGCAGAACGCCTGTGTCTGAAAGTCTCTACTATTCGCCAAATCGAAGAAGAAACGACGCCGGCCGATCTTGCGCCGACTTTCCTGCGTGGTTATCTGCGTTCTTATGCAAAACTGGTTCATGTCCCTGAAGAAGAATTATCAGGTCTGATCGGTAAACAAGCCCCAATTAAAGTGCCTAAAGTGGCTTCAATGCAGGGGTTCTCTCTCGGCAAGTCTCGCAAAAAACGTGATGGCTGGCTGATGGGCTTTACCTGGCTGGTGGTGTTTGTGGTGATTGGCCTGACCGGTGCGTGGTGGTGGCAAAATCATCAGGCACAACAGCAGGAAATCGCCACAATGGCCGATCAGTCATCGGCACAGCTCAGTCAGGATAATGGTCAGGGGCAAACGATCCCTCTGGGCGACAATGCGAATTCTGCACCCACAACAGAAGATACCCCTGCTGATCCGGCGCCTGCCGCAAACGCAACACAACCGCAGAATTCTATTCCGCTGAATACCGCGCCGGGCGTAGCCGCCAGCAATACACCTGCTGTATCAGGCACGTCAGCCGCTCAGGCGCCTGCTGCTGTCTCTACCAGCCAGCCCGCTACGCCTGAAAATGGTCTGCCAACCGGTGATGCACAAACTGCAGCCGCCGCGGGGGGAGATCCACAAGCTGTGACCTTTACTTTTAAAGCTGACTGCTGGTTCCAGATTGATGACGCGTCAGGGAAAACCCTGTTCAGTGGCATGAAGAAAGGCGGTGAAACCTTCAGCGTGAAGGGCACTGCGCCATACAAACTGAAAATCGGTGCGCCGGGGGCGGTAGATATCCAATTCCAGGGCAAGCCGGTTGATTTAAGTCGTTTTGTAAAATCAAGCCGTGTTGCACGCCTGACCTTAGCTGCCGAGTAATCGGCAGTTTGTCAGACGATGGCAACGATGGAGAGTGAAGCAATGCATAATCAAGCACCCATTACCCGTCGCAAATCAACCCGGATTTATGTCGGCAAGGTGCCTGTAGGTGACGGAGCACCGATTGCAGTGCAATCGATGACCAACACCCGCACCACAGATGTCGCGGCGACGGTCGCACAAATCAAATCACTGGAACGCGTCGGTGTCGATATTGTTCGCGTTTCTGTGCCCACTATGGATGCGGCAGAAGCATTCAAACTTATCAAACAGCAGGTTAATGTCCCGCTGGTCGCTGATATTCATTTCGATTACCGCATCGCCCTGCAGGTTGCAGAATACGGCGTTGATTGCCTGCGTATTAACCCAGGTAATATCGGTAACGAATCCCGCATCCGTTCCGTGGTCGATTGCGCCCGCGACAAAAATATCCCTATCCGCATCGGTGTGAACGGCGGTTCCCTGGAAAAAGATATCCAGGAGAAGTACGGCGAACCGACGCCGCAGGCGTTGCTGGAATCGGCGATGCGCCACGTGGATATTCTTGACCGTCTTAATTTTGACCAGTTTAAAGTCAGCGTAAAAGCCTCTGACGTTTTTCTGGCTGTTGAGTCTTATCGCCTGCTGGCTAAACAGATTGTTCAGCCTCTGCATCTTGGAATTACCGAAGCCGGTGGTCTGCGTGCAGGTTCTGTTAAATCGGCCATTGGCCTGGGCTTGCTGCTCTCAGAAGGTATCGGTGACACGCTGCGTATTTCGCTGGCGGCCGATCCGGTTGAAGAGGTCAAAGTCGGGTTCGATATTCTCAAATCCCTGCGTATCCGTTCCCGTGGTATCAACTTTATTGCCTGCCCGACCTGTTCGCGTCAGGAGTTTGATGTCATTGGTACTGTGAATGCATTAGAACAACGTCTGGAAGATATCATCACGCCAATGGATGTTTCGATCATCGGCTGTGTGGTTAACGGTCCGGGCGAAGCGCTGGTTTCCACCCTGGGCGTGACCGGCGGTCATAACAAAAGCGGTTTCTATGAAGACGGTGTTCGTCAGAGAGAACGCTTTGACAACAACGATATGATCGACCAGTTAGAAGCTAAAATTCGCGCCAAAGCGGCGTTGATGGATGAGAGTAAACGTATCGTTATCAATCATCTTGAAAAGTAACATCGGTTGCGGGTGTCAGCGTACATCTGCATTATATTGAACCCGACTGGGGCAATGGCGTTGTGCGTTGAACCACAGGCCACAAAGCCCCTATAATCGGGTTCATTTTTTATAAAACGATAGAGAACTGACGTGGCAAAGAATATCCAGGCCATTCGCGGCATGAACGACTACCTGCCAGAAGACACAGCACTGTGGCAACGTATTGAAGGATCGCTGAAACAAGTGCTCGGCAGTTACGGCTATAGCGAAATTCGTATGCCGATTGTAGAGCAGACCCCATTGTTTAAACGCGCTATCGGTGAAGTCACTGATGTCGTGGAAAAAGAAATGTATACCTTTGACGACCGCAACGGCGAAAGCCTGACGCTACGTCCGGAAGGTACGGCAGGCTGCGTGCGCGCCGGTATTGAACATGGTCTGCTGTACAATCAGGAACAACGTCTGTGGTACATCGGCCCAATGTTCCGTTACGAACGCCCGCAAAAAGGCCGCTATCGCCAGTTCAATCAGTTGGGTGTGGAGGTCTTTGGCCTGCAAGGACCTGACATTGATGCCGAATTAATTCTGCTGACCGCCCGCTGGTGGCGCGCACTGGGGATTTCTGAGCACGTTACGCTGGAACTGAACTCTATCGGCTCGCTGGAGGCACGCGCGAACTATCGTGACGCGCTGGTCGCTTTCCTTGAGCAGCACAAAGACACGCTGGATGAAGACTGTAAACGTCGTATGTATAGCAATCCGCTGCGTGTACTTGACTCCAAAAATCCGGATATTCAGACATTATTAAATGATGCGCCTGAACTGGGTGATTATCTTGATGAAGAATCAAGAGAACACTTTGCAGGTCTGTGTGAACTTTTAGAGCAGT
Organism: Rahnella perminowiae; assembly: GCF_019049755.1. Taxonomy (GTDB): domain Bacteria; phylum Pseudomonadota; class Gammaproteobacteria; order Enterobacterales; family Enterobacteriaceae; genus Rahnella; species Rahnella perminowiae. The sequence goes on along the minus strand of NZ_JAFMOS010000627.1, from coordinate 19,170 downwards.
CTGGTATCCCATATACGATTAATCAGCGACTTGTGCGCGGTCTGGATTATTACAACCGCACCGTGTTCGAGTGGGTAACCAACAGCTTAGGCTCTCAAGGTACGGTATGTGCCGGTGGCCGGTACGACGGTCTGGTTGAACAACTCGGTGGTCGTGCAACACCGGGTGTCGGTTTCGCCATGGGGCTGGAACGTCTGGTTTTACTGGTTCAGGCCGTAAACCCGGACTTCAAAGCGCCGGCGATCGTTGATGCCTACGTGATCTCATCCGGTACCGGCACGCAAAGCGCAGCGATGCAACTGGCTGAAACACTGCGTGATGCACTGCCTGAGCTGAAAGTCATGACTAACTACGGTGGCGGCAACTTTAAGAAACAGTTTGCCCGTGCTGATAAATGGGGTGCGCGTGTGGCCCTGGTATTAGGCGAAACTGAAGTCGCTAACCAGCAGATCGTCGTTAAAGATCTGCAGAGTGGAACGCAAGAAACGCTGGCGCAAAGCGAAATCGTCGCGCGCCTGGCTTCGATGTTGGGTTAAGGAGAAGGACACTGTGGAAGTCTATACCACTGAGAATGAACAGGTTGATGCTGTACGTCGCTTCTTTGCGGAAAACGGTAAAGCGCTGGCCATTGGCGTTGTTCTGGGTATTGCAGCCCTTGGCGGCTGGCGTTTCTGGCAGAGCCATCAGGACTCAGCCCTGACGGAAGCCTCTGCGTCTTTCCAGCAAGCGAATCAGTTGCTGACCAGCAATAACGCGAAAGGCGTAGCTGATCTCGAAAAATTTGCGCAGAGCAATGACAATAATTACGGCGTATTTGCCGCCCTGCAACTGGCTGATCATTTTGTCGAAACCCGTGATTTCGCCAATGCTGAAAAGCAATTAGCGCAGGCGCAAGGTCAGGCCAAAGAAGATAATTTACGTTCGCTGGTGAACTTACGTCTGGCGCGTGTCCAGATGCAGCAAGGCAAATTTGATGATGCACTCAAAACGTTAGACGGCGTGAAGGGTGAAGGCTGGACGGCTATGCAGCAAGGCATCCGTGGTGATGTTCTGCTTGCCAAAGGTGATGCAAAAGGTGCGCGCGAAGCCTACAGCAAAGGAATTGATTCTAAACCCTCTCAAACGCTGCAAACCATGCTGCGTATGAAATTGAACAACTTAGCCAGCTAAGGGGAACCCCGATGCAATTGCGTAAAACACTCTTGGTAGGATGGGTTTCTGTTGCCCTGCTAAGTGGCTGTTCATTGTTTAACAGCGAAGAAGACGTGGTCAAAATGTCTCCGCTGCCAAAAGTTGAGAACCAATTTACTCCGACGCAAGTGTGGAGCAAATCCGTAGGCGATGGCATTGGCGAATTCTATTCCAATCTGCGTCCGGCCTGGCAGGACAGCACTATTTTTGCCGCTGATCGTTTTGGTCTGGTTAAAGCACTTGACGCTGACAGTGGTAAAGAAAAATGGAGCGTGAATCTGTCTGAAAAGACCGGCTTCCTCTCCCGCAATATTTCAGCACAGCTTTCAGGCGGCCTGACAGTTTCAGGTGATCACGTTTACGTGGGCAGTGAAAAAGCGATCGTTTATGCATTGAACACAACTGATGGTAAAATCGCCTGGCAGACCAAAGTGGCGGGTGAAGCATTGTCCCGTCCTGTTGTCAGTGATGGTCTGGTTCTGGTTCACACCGGCAACGGTATGTTGCAGGGGCTGAACGAATCCGACGGTACCATTCAATGGACCGCTAACCTCGATATGCCAACACTTTCTCTGCGTGGCGAATCAGCGCCTGCGGTGGCCTTTGGTGCGGCAATCGTCGGTGGTGATAATGGTCGCGTCAGTGCCGTGCTGATGAAAGAAGGTCAGCTGATCTGGCAACAACGTATTTCTCAGACCACCGGTACGACTGAAATCGACCGTCTGAGCGATGTGGACACCACGCCGGTTATTGTTGATGGCGTGATTTATACGCTGGCATACAATGGCAATCTGGTGGCGATGGATCTGCGTTCTGGTCAGATTATGTGGAAGCGTGATGTCGGTTCTGTGAATGACATCATCGTCGACGCAGGCCATATTTATATGGTTGATCAGGATGACCGCGTGATGGCGCTTGATACTCAGGGTGGTGTCAGCGTATGGCGTCAAAGTGAATTGCTGCACCGTAACCTGACGGCACCTGTGCTGTATAATGGTTATATTGTGGTCGGCGATTCCGAGGGCTATCTGCACTGGATCAACACCACTGATGGCCGCTTTGTTGCTCAGCAGAAAGTCGACAGTGACGGCTTCCTGAGCGCGCCGATTGTGGCAAGCGACAAGCTGGTTGTACAAGCGAAAGGTGGCGAAGTTTACTCCTTCACCCGCTAATACCGCGACCGGCATCGGGCTCTGAGATCGGATGATCCCGGGCTTTAAAACGGCTCCTGAATGGCTCAGGGGCCGTTTCGTATTATAAAATATGCGTAATCACGGCTGATGAATCAGGCCGTAACAGTTTGAATTATAGTGGTTTGCATTGAGATTTCGCAGGCCAGCTATTTGCGTTTAGCACCATATATACTATGCATCATAAAAACATTGAGGCTTCAAAATGATACCTGTCGTTGCGCTTGTTGGGCGCCCGAATGTGGGTAAATCCACTTTATTTAACCGTTTAACCAAGACGCGTGATGCGCTGGTTGCGGATTTCCCGGGGCTTACGCGTGACCGCAAGTATGGTCGTGCCGAAATTGAGGGTAATGAATTCATCATCGTAGATACCGGCGGTATTGACGGTACGGAAGACGGCGTTGAAACCCGCATGGCAGGGCAGTCTCTGCTGGCTATCGAAGAAGCGGATATCGTGCTGTTTATGGTCGATGCCCGTGCAGGCCTGATGCCTGCCGATCAGGGCATTGCCCAACATCTTCGCAGCCGTGAAAAAGCGACCTTCCTGGTCGCGAACAAAACCGACGGCCTGGATCCGGACAGCGCAACCGGTGATTTTTATTCACTCGGTTTAGGCGAGGTGTATGCTATCGCGGCTTCACATGGCCGTGGCGTCACCCAGCTGATTGAACATGTGCTGATCCCGTTCGTGGGTGAAAAGCCGGAAGAAGTGGAACTGACCGAAGAAGAGGCCAACGCGGCGTACTGGGCCGAACAGGAAGCCACCGGTGATGAAATCCCTGAGGACGAAGAAGATGATTTCGACCCGCAGTCTCTGCCCATCAAACTGGCGATTGTCGGGCGTCCCAACGTAGGTAAATCCACACTGACTAACCGTATTTTGGGTGAAGAACGCGTGGTGGTTTATGACATGCCAGGCACCACCCGCGACAGTATTTACATCCCGATGAACCGCGACGACCGTGAATATGTTCTGATCGACACTGCCGGTGTACGTAAGCGCGGAAAAGTCACTGAAACTGTAGAGAAATTTTCAGTAATCAAAACCCTGCAGGCGATTGAAGATGCCAATGTGGTGATGTTGGTTATTGATGCCCGCGAAGGCATTTCTGATCAGGATCTCTCGCTGTTAGGCTTTATCCTCAATAGCGGGCGCTCACTGGTTATTGTGGTCAACAAGTGGGATGGCATGAGCGAAGAAGCGCGTGCTCAGGTTAAAGATCAGCTGGATCTGCGCCTTGGCTTCGTTGATTTCGCCCGCATTCACTTTATCTCTGCCCTGCACGGCAGCGGCGTCGGTAACCTTTTCGAGTCTGTGAATGAGGCGTACACCTGCGCGACCACGCGTGTGAGCACTTCCTTACTGACCCGTATCATGCAAATGGCGGCTGACGATCATCAGCCACCGCTGGTGAATGGTCGCCGCGTGAAGCTGAAATATGCCCATGCCGGGGGGTATAACCCGCCAATCGTGGTGATCCACGGTAATCAGGTGAAAGACCTGGCCGATTCCTATAAACGCTATCTGATGAACTATTTCCGTCGTTCACTGAAAGTGATGGGTACGCCAATCCGTATTCAGTTCAAAGAGGGTGAGAACCCGTTTGAAGGCAAGCGTAATACGCTGACACCAAATCAGCTGCGCAAACGTAAACGCCTGATGTCACACCTGAAAAAAAGTAAATAATCTGCAGGCGGGGCGCATAGAATGTGCCCCTTTTTTTTCGTCTTCGTTTCCCTGCAAGGAGCTGGCTGGATGTTCTGGCAGACCTGGAGTTTTGCATTTGGTGTTACGGTCCCAAACCTACTGATCTTGTTGCTGGGCATGGTGCTGCGCCGCACCGGCCTGATGGACGACAGTTTCAACGAGAAAGCCAGCCGGCTGGTGTTTAATATCGCCTTACCCTGCCTGCTGTTTTTCAGCGTAGCACAAGGGCATGATTCCTCAGGCTCAAACTTGCCGCTCGCCCTTTACGGGGGAATCGGTACCGTAGTTTCTTATCTGTTGCTGGAACTGGTGGCGATAAAACTGGTGAAAGACCCGCGTGAGCGCGGCATTTTTGTGCAGGGAGGCTTCCGGGCAAATACCGGTATCGCGGGGCTGGCTTATGCATCACTGGCCTTTGGCAGTGAAGGGATTGCGCTGGGCTCGATGTATCTGGCTGTGACGGTTATTTTGTTCAACGTCCTGTCGGTGATTACATTAACCCGCAGCCTGAAAGGCGGGCAGGGGAAAAGCATCGGGATGAAGCCTATCTTGCGCGGCATTATCACCAATCCGCTGATTATTGGTCTGGTCCTCGGGCTGGCGTTTAAGCACAGCCATTTACCTATGCCGGCGACCATTGCCAGCACCGGTGACTTTATTTCAGGTATGGCGCTGCCGCTGGCCATGTTATGCGCCGGTGCCAGCCTTGACTGGCAGGCGATGTTCCGCAGTTCTAACGTGGCAGCCTGGTCTTCTGCGTCACGTGTCATATTTGTGCCCGCGCTGATGACCCTCGGGGCAGGGTTGTTTGGCTTTCGCGGCGCGGCGCTCGGCGTTATATTTCTTTTTTCCTGTACACCGACCGCAGCGGGCAGCTACGTGATGACCCGCGCGATGGGCGGCAATGCGACACTGGCAGCTAATATTATTGCTGTCACCACGCTCGGATCATTTTTCACTACCGCACTGGGTCTGTATTTACTGCGGACGCTGGGTGTTATTTAGAAGGGAAAGACGATGGATGCACTTTGTCCGGTTTGCGGCCAGCCGATGAGCTGGGTAAGCGGTCACTTTCATTGTGACGCTGACCATGGCGACTTTACGCAAATCGCATTATGCCCAGATTGCCAGCAGCCGTTGCAGGCGCTTAAAGCCTGCGGAGCGGTAGATTACTTCTGCCAAAACGGGCACGGGATGATTTCTAAAAAACGGATACAGTTTACGTATTCGCCTTATTCGGAAGAGTGATCGTCAGGGTGAGCCTCTTTCCATAGGTTCACCAGTTCCTCGGGCGCTTCGGTTTCAGGAATAATGACAACCAGACTGGCTGAATGCTCTGCCGATGCATAATAAATCTCCAGCCGGAAATAACGCTGGTCTCCATGACCGGCGTTTTCTTTTTCCTGAGCATGGGGCAGTGCCTGATTGATGAGCTGGCAGATTTCCCGCCGCTTATCATCGCTCATGCCTGAAAGTTCAACCCGTCGCGGCCCGCTGAGTTTGGGGATAAACGCAATACCGCCTTCGCGGTAAATTTCAATCACCGCATTACTTTCCAGCGAATCTAAAGGTTTCATTTACATCACTCCGACCTGCTCCCAGGCTTCACGAACCGCTTGTGCAACGGAGGCGTCAAATCGTTTTTCCGCATGCTGAATAGTCAGTTGGGCGAAGGTGGCAAAGTCTGCATTTTTGGGCAGGGATTTATCACAGACCGTGTCATACCAGACGTAACCTGCACGTTCCCATGCATTCCCGCCCAGTTTAGTCGCCGCCAGATAAAATGCCCGGTTAGGTATGCCTGAGTTAATATGCACACCGCCATTATCGTCGCGGGTATTCACATAACCGCTCATGTCCGCCGGTTGCGGATCTTTACCCAGCAGCGGATCATCGTAAGCAGTGCCGGGATGAGACATTGAGCGCAGGCCGGTCCCCTGAATGCCTTTTGCCAGCAATCCTTCACCAATAATCCAGTCGGCTTTATCAGCGGTTTGTTTCAGGTGGAATTGTTTCACCAGCGAGCCAAACACATCCGAGAGTGATTCATTCAGCGCGCCGGACTGGCCGTTATATTCCAGACCGGCTTCCGTTTCGGTAACACCATGGGAAAGCTCATGCCCGACAACGTCGATAGCAATCGTAAAGCGGTTAAAGATTTCGCCATCACCGTCACCAAATACCATCTGCTGTCCGTTCCAGAAAGCGTTTTGATAGCCTTTGTCATAATGCACGGTGCCGAGCAGTGCCAGACCTTTATTGTCGAGGGAATTACGCTGATACGCCTGCCAGAAGAAATCATACGTCACGCCCAGATAATCATAGGCTTCATCCACCGCCACATCGCCGTTACTGGCCTGGCCTTCCTTGCGCACGGATTCGCCCGGCAGCCGGGTGGTATTTTTGGCGTCATAAATATCGCGTTCTACCTGACCCGCTTTGGCTGTCACGATCTTCTGCGGTTTGGCGTAAGGCTGTGCCATTAACGTATTCACATGTACCAGGGTTTGTTTGGCACATCTGCGCTGGGGTTCTGAACCGTGTTCGATAATACGGTTAAGTATGTAAGGCGGGATAACGCTGTGGTAACGCTTTGCTGAACTGTGATTCATCGTGAATCTCCTTATCAAGAGTCACCCGAAGGTGAAAACAAGGTGTTCTGACTGCCTGATACTGAAAGCTGGTTAATGAATAGCCGTCACCGTCAGTATAGGACTGCTGAGCGCCAGGTCCGTTAAAGATGAGATTTATCTGTCCGGCTGCGGGTCATACAACGTATGCGGATGACAGGTCACGGCGCGTCCGCTGGCTTTTCTGACAGATTCACGCACCACCAGTTTTCCCTGCAACAGCTGCGTGGTATAAGGCGCATCGGGGCGCATCATGCGCCTTTGTAATAAGGAGATCGCTTCGGCACCGAGTTCATCGCGCGGCACATGCACCGCGGTCAACGGCACGTCATGAATTTCTGCCAGATTGAACCCGTCAGTACTGATAACGCTGATATCACCCGGCACGGAAAAACCGCGCTTTGCCAGCGCAGCAACCACACCGGATGCCATAAAATCCCCGCCGGCCAGGATGGCTGTCGGCAGCGGCTGGCCGGGCGGCAAGGCATCCAGAAATTCCAGCAGCGCCTGTTCGCTTTCCTGCGCCCCAAAACCTGACGTATTGAGCAAATGGTGGCGGTCACTGAAAACCTGATGATGGCGCATGAATGCCTGTTTAATACCGGTGAGCCGCAGTTCCATGGTATGACGACGCAGGCATTGCACGGTCACGATATGAGTGTGGCCCTGAGAAAAAAGGTAGTCGCAGGCAAAATCGCCCATCGTCAGATGATCAGGACTGACGCTGTCATGGCGCATATGCCGGTCATGGCAGTTGATCAGTACACATGGTTTGCCCATGTCGGCCGCAAGCTGATGAATATGCGGATCGTCGATGCCGACCAGCAAGACGGCTTCGGTCTGCGGATCGGTCATTTTGGCAATGAACAGCGCGGCGTCGGCGTTTTCTTCTTCTATCGCGCAGTAGCGGACACGTACTTCGTGACGGGCGGTAGCAGCCAGAATGCCCTGGATCACCTTGTAGTAAAAAATATCGCTGCGCACATCAAAGGCCCGGGCCGGGGCGAAAATTAAAATATTGTTCAGCATCAGCCTGCCGGTCGAAAGGCCGTCGAAAACGCCCTGCGCCCTGGCACATTCCAGTACGCTGTCGCGCGCCTTGCTGCTGGTATTATTTTTTCCGGCTAAAACCCGTGAAACGGTACTGATCGACAATCCGGTCTGGTCGGCAATTTGCTGGATATTTAACTTTCCTTTCAAACTGTGATCTCCTTCAAAATGGCCCATGCAAAAATTTTCATATCTGAAGCTGTGATTCCCGTGAGCTTTTATCCTCCCTGAATTCCTTATGCAGTTATAGCGTGAAAGCTTTTGCAAAAAATCACGTTTCCCTCACAGAACCGGCTGCCTACTCTGCAGATGTACCTCACATAACACATCATCTGCGGCCAGGCCGACGGGTGGGAGAACCGATATGACAATTCAAATAAACACCGGGACAGCGGCGGTTGCAGGACGCCGAAAAATAAAAGCTTTACGCTGGTGGATGCTGGCGCTGTTCCTGCTCGGCGTGACAGTGAACTACGTCACCCGAAATTCTCTGGGATTACTGGCGGCTGAACTGAAAACCAGCCTGAACATGACCACCGAACAATATTCTTACATCGTCGCGGCATTTCAGGCGGCGTACACCCTTTTTCAGCCATTGTGCGGCTGGCTGATTGATGTGATTGGCCTGAAGCTGGGCTTCCTGATTTGCGCCTCAGTCTGGGCGGTGGTGTGTATGCTGCACGCCGGTGCGGGCAGTTGGATCCAGCTGGCGGTTCTGCGCTTCTTTATGGGGAGTGCGGAAGCTGCGGCGACGCCTGCTAATGCCAAAGCCATTTCCGACTGGTTCCCGCGTAAAGAGCGTCCGGTCGCCGCCGGTTGGGCCGGCGTCGGCTTCTCGATTGGTGCCATGCTGGCACCGCCGATTATTCTGGTGGCACATATCTCGTTCGGCTGGCGTGGTGCATTCCTGTTCTGCGGCATCCTGTCGATGTTATGGGTGTTGTTGTGGTGGAAGTTCTACCATTCACCCGAAACGCATCCGAACCTCAGTAAAGATGAACTGGCGCTGATCCGCTCCGATAACGAACCACAGCAAACGCGTCTGCCGTTTATTAAATCACTGAAAATAGTCTGCAAAAACAAGAAATTCTACGGTATTGCTATCCCGGCATTTCTGGCGGAACCGGCTTGGGCGGTGTTCAGTTTCTGGGTACCTCTGTATCTGGCTAATGAACGCGGGATGGATTTAAAACATATCGTGATGTTCGCGTGGCTGCCGTTTCTCGCCGCCGACCTCGGCAGTATTGCCAGCGGATATCTCACTACGCTGTACCGCAAAGTCTTTGGCTGCACCCGCATTAATTCCATCGTCGCCAGCTCCGTCACCGGTGCATTTATGATGCTGTCCCTGGCGCTGGTGGCGGTCACACAAAGCCCGTACGCCGCCATTGCGCTGATCTCCATCGGCGGCTTCGGCCATCAGGTTATTTCCTGCATGTTGAGCGCAGTGGTGGTAGAAACATTCGATAAAAGCCAGGTGGCAACCGTCAACGGTATGCGCGGTTCTTCGGCGTGGATCGCCAGCTTTCTGTTTTCACTGCTGATCGGCGCGGTTGCCGACAAAATGGGTTTCAATCCGCTGTTTATCGCGATGGGTTTCTTTGATTTGATCGGCGCAGTTTTCCTGATTGCCCTGATCGCTGAACGCCGCAATCCGGCAAAAAGGGAGGGAGTATGAAGACGTTAAAACACTGGGAGCTGGCCGGGCAGGACGATGCAGGTGTGGATCTGCGAGTTGATGGCCAGCATCTGTTTTCTCTGCGGGTGCTGGAACAGGGGCTGATTCGCATATTCATCCGGCGTAACGGCGCGTTGGCGCTGGATCGTACCTGGAGCATCGCACCACAAAATGATGTGCCGTGGGAAGGGCGCAACCGCCTGAGCAACGATGGTTTTTCGTTGCCGGGTTATCAGCTCGTACAGGACGAAGAACGCCTGATATTGACCACTGAGGCGCTGCGCGTCACGGTGCATCAGCCGCTATGGCTGGAGTGGGAGTATAAAAATGAGGCCGGTGTCTGGCTGCCGCTGGTGAAAGATCGTAAAACCGGCGCCTATATGCTTGGGGTGAAAAACGACGCGTCGGCACACTATCAACTGCGCGAGGCGCAGGATGGCGTGTACGGGCTTGGCGAAAAAGCCGGTGACCTCAACCGCAGCGGCCGTCGTTTTGAAATGCGCAATCTTGATGCCATGGGCTACAACGCCGCCAGCACCGATCCGCTGTACAAGCATATTCCGTTTACCCTGACGCGGCGCAATAATGTCAGCTTTGGCGTTTTTTACGACAATCTCAGCAATGTCTGGCTTGATCTCGGCAATGAACTGGATAATTACCATCTGCCTTATCGCCGTTTCAGTGCGGAAGCGGGCGATCTGGATTACTACCTGTTTGTCGGCCCGACATCTCTCGACGTGACCAAAAAACTGGTGCGCCTGACCGGTAAAACCACCTTTGGCCCGAAATGGAGTCTCGGTTACAGCGGCTCGACCATGTATTACACCGATGCGCCGGATGCCCAGCAACAGCTGATGAAGTTCATCACGTTGTGCCAGCAGCACGAGATCCCCTGTGACTCCTTCCAGCTTTCATCGGGTTACACCTCGATTGGCAATAAGCGTTACGTTTTCAACTGGAATTACGACAAAGTACCGCAGCCGGAAGTGATGTCGAAAGCGTTTCTCGACGCCGGTATTCGTCTGGCGGCCAATATTAAACCTTGTCTGTTGCAGGATCACCCGCAATACGAACAGGTTGCCGGGCAGGGGTTGTTTATCCGCGACAGCGAAAACGATCAGCCGGAGCGTTCTGTCTTCTGGGATGACGAAGGGTCGCATCTCGACTTCACTCATCCTGGTGCCGTGCGCTGGTGGCAGAAAGGTGTGACGCAGCAGTTACTTGAAAAGGGCATCGGTTCGACCTGGAACGATAATAACGAATATGAAGTCTGGGACAGTGATGCCCGTTGCTACGGTTTCGGCAAGGCTATTGCTATTAAACACATTCGTCCGGTGATGCCGCTGCTCATGATGCGTGCGTCTTTTGAAGCACAGCAGAAATTTGCGCCGGAAACCCGCCCTTACCTGATTTCCCGTTCCGGATGTTCCGGCATGCAGCGCTATGTGCAGACGTGGAGTGGCGATAACCGCACCAGCTGGCAAACGCTGCGTTACAACACCCGTATGGGGATTGGCATGAGTTTGTCCGGTTTGTATAACGTCGGGCACGATGTGGGCGGATTTTCGGGTGATAAGCCGGATGCGGAACTGTTTGTTCGCTGGGTGCAAAACGGCGTCATGCATCCGCGTTTCACCATTCATTCCTGGAATGATGATCACACCGTAAATGAGCCGTGGATGTATCCGCAGGTGACGCCGCTTATCCGCGATGCCATCCGTCTGCGCTATCGTCTGCTGCCGTATTTCTACACATTGCTGTGGCAGGCTCACGCGGATGACGAGCCGATGCTGCGCCCGACATTCCTCGATCATGAGCATGATAAAAATACCTTCGCAGAAACCGATGATTTCCTGATGGGACGCGATTTGCTGGTCGCCAGTGTGGTTGATGAAGGACAGCGTGAACGCCAGGTTTATCTGCCGGATAACGGCAATGGCTGGTGCGATTTTTATACTGGCGAATGGTTTGCGGGCGGGCAGACAATCACGCTGGATGCGCCGCTGGATCGTTTGCCGCTGCTGGTGCGCGCCGGTGCTGCATTGCCACAATCCCGCCGTCTGGCACATGTGGATGCCAGCAGAGATACGCTGCGTGAATTACATGTGTATCCGGCACCGGGTCAGGCGACCTCGTCAGGCATGCTGTTTGAAGATGACGGCGAAAGCCATCGCTGGGAGCAGAATCATGCGCTGTGGCTGAACTGGGATATCGTCAGTGACAATCAGCGAATCGACATCACGCTGACGCAGCGCGGTGATTTCAAACCGGCGTGGAAAACCCTGGATATCGTGCTGCCGCAAGGCGAAGCGCGTGAAGTGTGGGTCAATGGTGTGAAGACAAATAGCTATAATCTGTAAGCTTTTCAATCTCCTCCCTGCAAAAGGGAGGCGGCAGATGGGTTTTTAGCGTCTCCCCCTGCGACGGGGGAGGCCGGGAGAAGGTTTTAAACTCAACTCCGGGCTAAACCGCACGTTTCCGCGCTTTCTTTTCCACCACAACCGATTTCACTTCACTTTCAATCCAGCCATCGGCCAGACGGGTTTTCAGCGTATCGCCCGGTGCTGTTTGTGTGGTTTTCTTCAGCAATGCGCCCTGTGGTGTGGTGGTCACACTGTAGCCACGTGCCAGGGTCGCCAGCGGGCTGACGCCTTCCAGTTGCGTACAGGCAGTGCCGAAACGCTGACGGCTTTCCGCCAGTTGTGAAGACATCGCCTGTTGCAGCCGGTACTGAAGTTGCTGAACCCGTTGCTGGGCACGGTGAATGCGCGGCTGAGGTTGCTGTTGCGTCAGGCGCTGCTGTAAACGGTCGGTGCGACGCAGCATCTGACGCAACTGGTTTTGCATGGCTTCATCGAGACGACGGCGCAGCCTGAACAGCGCCGTCTGCTGGCGGGCCAGACGTAAATGCGGGTGCTGCTGTTGCAGACGGTGATTCAGGCGCGTGAAGCGCTGCGTCAGTTGGGCGAGATAATAATCCATCGCCATTTCGAGACGCTGCTGCTGCGACTGGATCTGGCGCAGCAATTCCAGCTGGTTCCGGCTGATCAGTTCGGCGGCGGCAGACGGTGTCGGCGCGCGTAAATCCGCAACAAAATCGGCAATGGTGACGTCGGTTTCATGGCCAACGGCGCTGACGATGGGAATGCGGCTGGCGAAAATCGCCCGTGCCACGCGCTCATCGTTAAAGCTCCATAAATCTTCCAGCGAACCGCCACCGCGTCCGACAATCAGCACATCCACTTCCTCGCGGGCGTTAGCCAGTTGAATGGCGCGGACGATTTGCGCCGGGGCATCGGCGCCCTGAACGGCGGTCGGATAAATAATGACGGGTAACGACGGGTCGCGACGCTTTAAGACATTTAAGACGTCGTGCAATGCGGCACCGCTGGCGGAGGTGATCACACCGACGCATTTGGCCGGGGAGGGCAGCGGTTGTTTATACTGCGCATCAAACAAACCTTCGGTGGCCAGTTGCTGTTTCAGCAGATCGAATTTTTGCTGCAATAAACCGTCGCCTGCTTCCTGCATACTTTCGGCAATCAGCTGATAATCGCCGCGCGGTTCGTACAACGTGATGGTCGCACGAACCAAAACCTGCTGACCATTTTGCGGACGGAATGTGGTGCGGCGGTTGGTATTACGGAACATGGCACATTTGACCTGAGCGCGGTCATCTTTGAGCGTAAAATACCAGTGGCCAGAGGAAGGCTGTGAGAAGTTTGAGATTTCACCGGAGAGCCAGACCTGACCCATTTCGTTTTCCAGCAACTGTCGGACCGTCTGATTGAGGCGGCTTACGGTAAAAATAGGAGGCGAAGAAGGTAGTGGCATGTGATCCAGATCAAATTCAAATACAGAGACTTAATCGAACGATACTACATGCCCGCAAAAGGTAATCAAGAAGTTTTTGAAATAGTTCTGGTCGAAATGCCTACTCACCTGTATACTCCCGCTGCAATATTTTATCTTTTCCGCATCCACCTTGGTGAGATATTGCCCATGCTACGTATCGCAAAAGAAGCACTAACGTTCGACGACGTTCTCCTTGTTCCAGCCCACTCCACAGTTCTGCCTAACACTGCCGACCTCGGTACTCAACTGACCGCTAAAATCCGTCTGAATATCCCTATGCTGTCCGCAGCGATGGATACCGTGACTGAAGCGAATCTGGCGATTGCTCTTGCACAGGAAGGCGGCCTTGGATTCATTCACAAGAACATGTCTATTGAGCGTCAGGCGGAAGAAGTCCGTCGCGTGAAGAAGCATGAAAGCGGCGTTGTTGCTGACCCTAAAACTGTCACGCCATCGACCACTTTGCGTCAGGTTAAAGAACTCACTGAAATTAACGGTTTTGCCGGTTATCCGGTCGTGACGGAAGAAAACGAACTGGTCGGTATTATTACCGGTCGTGACGTGCGCTTCGTGACCGATCTGGAACAGCCTGTGACCGCCGTCATGACGCCGAAAGAACGTCTGGTGACGGTCAAAGAAGGCGAAGCCCGCGAAGTCGTGCTGCAGAAAATGCACGAAAAACGCGTAGAGAAAGCGCTGGTGGTTGACGCGCAATTCCATCTGCTCGGTATGATCACCGTCAAAGACTTCCAGAAAGCCGAACGTAAACCTAACGCCTGTAAAGATGAGCAGGGCAGCCTGCGCGTCGGTGCTGCGGTTGGCGCGGGTGCGGGCAACGAAGAGCGCATCGATGCGCTGGTGGCTGCCGGTGTTGACGTATTGCTGATTGACTCTTCTCACGGCCATTCCGAAGGCGTGCTGGAACGTATCCGCGCCACCCGCGCAAAATATCCGGATCTGCAAATCATCGGCGGTAACGTCGCGACGGGCGCAGGTGCGCTGGCACTGGCTAAAGCGGGCGTGAGCGCGGTGAAAGTCGGTATCGGCCCTGGCTCCATTTGTACCACCCGTATTGTGACCGGCGTGGGCGTTCCGCAAATTACCGCTGTTTCTGACGCGGTTGAAGCGCTGGAAGGCACCGGTATTCCGGTCATCGCTGACGGCGGTATCCGCTTCTCCGGCGATATCGCGAAAGCCATCGCGGCAGGCGCAAGCTGCGTGATGGTGGGTGGGATGCTGGCAGGTACGGAAGAATCTCCGGGCGAAATCGAGCTGTATCAGGGCCGTTCGTACAAATCCTATCGCGGCATGGGGTCTCTGGGCGCCATGTCCAAAGGCTCTTCTGACCGTTACTTCCAGACGGATAACGCCGCAGACAAACTGGTACCTGAAGGTATCGAAGGTCGCGTAGCGTATAAAGGCCGTCTGAAAGAAATCATCCACCAGCAAATGGGCGGCCTGCGCTCCTGTATGGGGCTGACCGGTTGTGCTACCATCGACGACCTGCGCACCAAGGCTGAGTTTGTCCGCATCAGCGGTGCAGGGATCCAGGAAAGCCACGTGCATGACGTGACCATTACTAAAGAGTCACCGAACTACCGCATGGGTTCTTAATCCCACAGTCGCTGCTGCGCGTCGGCGATCCGGCGTGGGAAGCTGGCTTAAAATGCTCATTTACGTTATGTAAACTGCGCTTTTTCGCCAGCCTCCGCTTTGCCTCACGGGCGCCTGGATCGAGTCACTACAAATTTATATCCAGCCCGTATTTTCCGGGCTGATTAATATTCCGTTTTAACGCTTTTATTGCTTTCTGGAAAACGCCCCCTCATGAGCGAAAATATTCACAAGCACCGTATCCTGATCCTCGATTTCGGCTCCCAGTACACCCAGCTTGTTGCGCGCCGCGTGCGTGAACTGGGTGTCTATTGCGAACTCTGGGCCTGGGACGTAACCGAAGCCCAAATCCGCGAATTCAACCCGAACGGGATCATCCTGTCCGGCGGCCCGGAAAGTACAACCGAGCATAACAGCCCGCGTGCACCAGACTACGTCTTTGAAGCCGGTGTACCGGTTCTGGGCGTTTGCTACGGCATGCAAACCATGGCGATGCAGTTAGGCGGCCATGTTGAAGGTTCTAACGAGCGCGAATTTGGTTATGCGCAGGTGGAAGTTCAGACTGAAAGCGCGCTGATCCGCGACATTCAGGATGCCCTGAGCGAGAACAACAAACCGCTGCTCGATGTCTGGATGAGCCATGGCGATAAAGTAACGGCCATTCCGTCTGATTTCGTGACCGTTGCCAGTACCGAGACGTGCCCGTTTGCCATTATGGCGAACGAAGAAAAGCGCTTCTACGGTGTGCAGTTCCACCCGGAAGTGACGCATACCCGTCAGGGTCTGCGTATGCTCGAACGTTTCATCATGGATATCTGCGAGTGCGAAGCACTGTGGACGCCGGCAAAAATCATTGAAGACGCCGTTGAGCGTCTGCGTGTGCAGATCGGCGACGATCACGTCATCCTCGGTCTGTCCGGCGGTGTTGACTCCTCCGTGACCGCCATGCTGCTGCACCGCGCCATCGGCGACCGTCTGACCTGCGTGTTCGTCGACAACGGTCTGCTGCGTCTGAACGAAGCGGATCAGGTGCTGGAAATGTTCGGTGACCGTTTCGGTCTGAATATCGTTCACGTCGCGGCGGAAGAACGTTTCCTGTCTGCGCTGGCAGGGGTGGATGAGCCGGAAGCCAAACGTAAAATCATCGGCCGTGTCTTTGTTGAAGTATTCGACGAAGAAGCCTGCAAGCAGGATGAAGTGAAATGGCTGGCGCAGGGCACCATTTACCCTGACGTGATTGAGTCTGCGGCCTCTGCCACCGGCAAAGCGCATGTGATCAAATCGCACCACAACGTGGGCGGTCTGCCGAAAGAGATGAAACTGGGTCTGGTTGAGCCGCTGAAAGAGCTGTTCAAAGACGAAGTGCGTAAAATTGGTCTGGAACTCGGCCTGCCATACGACATGCTTTACCGTCACCCGTTCCCGGGGCCGGGGCTGGGCGTTCGCGTACTGGGCGAAGTGAAGAAAGAGTACTGCGACCTGCTGCGCCGCGCCGATGCTATCTTTATCGAAGAGCTGCATAAAGCCGACCTGTATAACAAAGTCAGCCAGGCTTTCACGGTCTTTCTGCCGGTCCGCTCTGTCGGCGTGATGGGCGATGGCCGTAAATACGACTGGGTTGTCTCTCTGCGCGCAGTCGAAACCATCGACTTCATGACCGCGCACTGGGCGCACCTGCCGTATGATTTCCTCGGCCGCTGCTCCAACCGCATCATCAACGAAGTCGACGGCATCTCCCGCGTTGTTTATGACATCTCGGGCAAGCCACCGGCAACGATTGAGTGGGAATGATTTAGCAAAAATAAAGGCTGAACGCCCGTAAAAACGCCAGTGCGATCGCAAGATCCACTGGCGTTTTTTTATGCCTGGCATGCTCTCAGGGGATTATTTCAGATGGGCTGCAAACCCGCTTTTCCCCGGCGCAATGTCCGGTTTCAATATCAGTGACGGAATAGCGTAATCGCCGCCATTCTGCTGGCGAAATGAAATTGGCGTGGTGCTTTCAACTGTATCCAGCCGGTGAGCCATCTCCCCGCAAATTTGCGCGTAGCGGGTCTCATCCATGCGTCCGGTGCGGTAGAACACCAGTGGCGGCAACACGGTGAAGCCCGGATAATGCAGGATGCCATGGTGGATCGGGAACAACAGGTCGTCGATCGGGCCGTTAATCCCACGCGCACTGTAATGCGGTTCCCAGCCGCCGGTGGTGACCATCAGCATGGCGCGTTTACCGGCCATGTTGCCCTCCCCGTAACGGTCGCCCCAGTGCGTGTCGGAATGCTCACCGACACCATAGGCAAATCCATAAGCATAAACACGTTCAACCCAGCCTTTCATAATGGCAGGCATTGAAAACCACCACAGCGGGAACTGGAAAATCACGGTATCCGCCCACTGTAATTTTTCCTGCTCGGCGGCGATGTCATCGCTTTGCGTGCCATTTTTGTAAGCGCGCTGAGAATCCTGCGAAGGGTGAAAAGGCCCCGGCGACGGTTCGGTGTTATCTCCTGCATCCAGCACGGCTTTCCATTGCATGGCATACAAATCCGAAATCTGCACATTGTGTCCGCTGGCCTGCAAATGGCTGACCGCAAAATCTTTCAGCGAGCCGTTCAGCGAGTGTGATTCAGGGTGAGCATAGACGATCAATACATTCATGACGAAACCTCCGTTAATGGGATAAAGGCAGAGTAGGTTGTCGTCAGGTATAGTTGAAATGAATTGATCATATAGCAGGTATAGCGATGAGTAATTTCGGTCGTCTGGATCTCAATTTGTTGCTGACGCTGGATGTTTTGCTGGCTGAACAAAATGTCACGCGAACTGCGCAGCGCCGTAACCTTTCACAACCTTCGGTCAGCGTTCAGCTCGCTAAGTTGCGTCAATTTTTTGATGATCCGTTGCTGCTGCCGGGGCCGCGAGGAATGCGTCCGACGGCGCGTGCGGACGAATTGCGGGAACCGCTGCGGCAGGCCCTTGCCGCGCTGGAAAATGCGATCATTGCCGGAGAGGTTTTTGACCCGTCAAAGGCGAACCCTACCTGGACTCTGGGTGCCGCGGATTACGGCGAATCCACTATCGTTTTACCGGCCTTACGGGCATTGCGTATGGCCGCACCTTCCGCGCGGCTGTCTATTTTTGAAACATCACCTGCGCGGATTATCCACAAAATGGAGCAGGGTGAACTGGACCTGGCGTTTCATACCTCTGATGCGGTAATAAACGGGCTGCACAGCAGATTCCTGTTTGCCGAGCGCTATGTGCTGGTCAGCCGGAAAGGGCATCCGTCCGTCAACGGGCCGGTGACGCTGACAGAGTTCTGCGGGCTGGAGCATGTGATGGTTTCACCCGACGGCGGCGGATTTTATGGGTATACCGACACCGCGCTGGCGGCGGCGGGTTTAACGCGGCGTGTGGTCTTGTCAGTACCGCATTTCCTGTTTGTGCTTCAGGTGCTGATGACCACGGATCTGGTGGCGATGTTGCCCGAACGTTTAGTGCGGGGAAATCCTGCTTTGCAGATAACCGAAGCCCCGCTTGATGTACCGGGTTTTGACATGTTTATGGTGTGGCATGAACGTGCGCACCGTGACCCGGCACATCAGTGGTTACGGGAATTTATCGCTGATTCAGTCTGAAGGTTTATCATTCCCGGTAAACAAAAAAGGCAGCCCTCTGGCTGCCCTCATTGTTATGCTGTTTCGGGAGTTATTCTTTGAACAGCTTGGTATCGTTCGCCAGGCTGTCTACTACAACTTTTAAATCGTTAGCAGTGACTTTCTGAGTATCGTTGGCAACCTGCTTACCGAAGCCTTTACGCACGACTTTAATCACCGGTTTGCCGGTGCTGGCATCGATCAGCTCACCTTCAAAGTAAACTTCAGTATCACGCGTACGATGGCCTGTGGCGGTTTCCGTGCCCGCAATGACCAGCGCGACCGGGATGACTTCATAGAACTGCAAACCCTCTGCCGAGGTGTTCACACCGGTGATGGCACCTTTGAAAATCAGTGTGCGCGGCCCTGCGTGATCTGTCAGTGGCATGCGCTCTGCCAGTGCCGGTTTCATGCGGCTGTTGGCGTAATCCAGCACCCCCTGCAAGGTAGCTTTGTCGATTTGTTCCGTTGGCTGAGGTTCCGGATAGAATTTAATCGGTTCGTATTTGATATAAGAATAATTGGCTTTTTTGAAAGCAGGATCTATCCAGCGCAGCACCGGATTACCTGATGCAGTTTTGACTTCCTTCAGACC
>NZ_JAFMOS010000438.1 GCF_019049755.1 Rahnella perminowiae | reverse complement strand
ATTCATCTAGTTGGCCGCACACATTATCAGCGAATTGCTTATCGCTATGGGGGGATACCACTTTGGACTGACGGGTATGATTTTAGCGAACCTGTCGGGTCGTTTTACAAATAGCCCTCGATTAAGGTCTTCATTTCCTGAGTGATGTGTTCCACCAGGCGACTTTTTGGGATCTGCGGCGGGAAAACGGCGAGATAGGCAATACTGATATCGGGCGTAAACGGTTTGAGAACGATATCGCTTTTGTGGCTGCGTGCGGTGATGAAATCGACCACACCTATGCCCAGGTTATTCCCCGCCATCACACAACAATTGTTCAGCGACGTTTCAATCGGGTTATTCATATATAAATCGAGGCGGCTCATCACCTGATCCAGCTGTTCACGCAGCGGCGTTTTTCGCCCGGGAATAATAGGGCGGTAACGCGTCAGGTCCATCGCGGTGACCACGTCCTGTTGGGCCAGCGGATGACGCGGCGACATCACGGCGACCGCATTCGCCCGTGCCAGCATCTCTGCTTCCAGTCCTTTCACGTCAGGCTTACCAAAAATAAACCCGACGTCGTACTGATTACTGGTCACCACATCAGTGATGTGCGTAGTACTTTCGATATCCAGAAACAGCGAGATGTCGTCAATACTCTCAATCAGTGGCGGCAGAATGTGTTCGGCGCAAAGCGCAGAAAGCGCCGCAACCGTACCGATGCGTAAAACACTGCCTTTTGAATGACGGATTTCATCAGCAATACGTGAAATATGTTCAAGCCCGAGGTACAAACGCTCGACTTCACGATACAACTTGATGGCATCGTCCCGTGGGATCAAGCCGCGTCCGTCCCGGTCAAACAGCTTCAGATCAACCGCATATTCGAAGTCGCGGATCAGGCGGCTCACCGCTGGCTGGGTGATGTTCATCATATTTGCGGCAGCGGTAATGCCGCCGGTAAGGATCACCTTGTGAAAAGCTTCAACCTGTCTGGGATTAATTTTCATAATACATCCTCAAGATCCATAACATTTGTTTATGGATGTAACACAAAATACAATTTTCAATTCAGAAGTCCACCCCCTAGACTCGGATTTAGGATCTGACACACATTGCCTGAAAATCTAAAATAATTAAGGGTTAAATGCATGAGAACGTCCGTTTTGGCAGGAGTGCTTTTCCCGGCACTGGCCACGCTTTTTGTTTCACAGACCGTACACGCGGCTGATCTTACTCTCGGTCTGGCTGCTTCTACCACTTCCATGGATCCACAATTTTACGTCGGCGGTGCCAACAGCGCGATGGCGCGTAATATTTTTGATGGTTTGGTGAATCAGGACGAAAAACAACAGATTACCCCTGCGCTTGCGGTGTCATGGAAAGTGATTAATGACACCACCTGGGAATTTGCCCTGCGTCCCGGCGTGAAATTCCACGATGGCAGTGAGTTCACGGCTAAAGATGTGATTGCCAGCGTGAAACGCGTGGCGCTGGCGTCAAAGAACAGCCCGAGCGCCTATACGCCGTACGTTAACGATATCGCTGAGGTCACCGAGATCAATCCTTTAACGGTGAGAATTACCACTAAAGCGCCGACACCGTTATTACTGAACAACTTAAGCCGTGTCGCCATCTTACCGGCGCGTCTGGAAACGGTCGGGTCACAAACCCTCAACGAAGGGAAAGACGTCACCGGTACCGGTCCGTTCAAATTTGTCAGCTGGACGCCGGACGATAACGTGGTGCTGGTGCGCAATGACCAGTACTGGGGCGGAAAAGCTCAGTGGGATAAAGTGACGTTACGTGTATTCAAAAACCCGAGCGCCCGCGTGGCTGCGTTGCGTTCCGGTGATGTTGACATGATCGAAAGTGTACCGACGGCAGACGGACGAAATCTGGGCAAACAAGCCAGCCTGCAGCTGGAATCCGTGGCCGGTAACCGTATTTTGTATTTACACCCGGATCAGGATCGTGATGTGTCGCCGTTTGCTAAAGGGCCGGACGGCAGCAATCCGCTGAAAAAGCGGGAAGTGCGCGAGGCGATGTCGCTGGCGATAAACCGTCAGGCGATAGTTGACCGTATCATGGACGGGCAGGGCGTACCCGCATCGCAGCTGGTGCCCAAAGGCTACTTAGGTTACACCCCGGCGATTGCCGCACCGGTCTATGACCCGGCGAAAGCGAAGCAATTGCTGACGCAGGCCGGTTATCCGGATGGCTTCACCCTGACCTTCCATGCGTCGAACGACCGTTATCCGAACGATTCTAAAATCGCGCAGGCGCTCGGCCAGATGTTCAGCCGTATCGGTATTAAAACTGACGTTGTCACTATGCCGGGCAGCGTATATTTCTCCCGCGCATCCAAACGCGATTTCAGCCTGATCATGGGCGGTGCAGCGATTGAAACCGGTGAAGCCTCCGGTGTGCTGGGACCGTTGCTCGAAACCTTCGGGCCGAACGGCGGACAGGGTAACCGCGGACGTTACTCGAACCCTGAGTTTGATAAAACACTGGTGCAGGCGCGGGAAACCCTCGACGACGGCCAGCGTGAAAAGTTACTGCAACATGCCACAGAGATTGCGATGAAGGACGAAGGCGTCATTCCGCTGCTGTTCCTCTCCTACACCTGGGCGATGAAAACACCTTATACCTACGTCGGCCGCTCCGACGGCTATACGTTGCCGTACTTTGTGCATGAGAAACACTAAATAAGCGCAAAGTACATACCAGACCAAGGCGGGAATAGAGCACCAACACCAGGGTTGTTCTAAGAAAAGAGAGAGAAGCTATGACTTCTTTTAGCGGTGTGTATCCCTATCTGGTTTCGCCGGTCACTGACGGCGGCCAGATAGATAAACCGGTGCTGACTGCGCTGGTTGAACATCTGATTACCAGTGGCGTGCAGGGTCTGACGCCACTTGGCAGTACAGGTGAGTTTGCCTATCTCAATGCAGAACAGCGCACTGAGATAGTGAAAACCGTTGTGGAAGCCGCCCGGGGGCGCGTTCCGGTCATTGCCGGTGTCGCCGCCACCACCATTCAGGACGCCGTAGCGCAAACCGCTCGCTACGTCGCTCTGGGTGTGGACGGTATTCTGGCGATCCTTGAGGCGTATTTCCCGGTGCCCGAACAGGGCGTCGAAAATTACTTTCGTGCCATCGCGACCGCAGCCGGAAAGCTGCCGGTCGTGCTGTACACCAATCCGCAGTTCCAGCGTTCTGATCTCAGCCTGCCGTTGATTGAGCGGCTGAGTCATGTGGAAAATATCAACTATATTAAAGATGCCTCGGCCAACACTGGTCGTTTGCTGTCGATTATTGAACGCACACAGGGGCGGATGCAGGTTTTTGCCGCCTCGGCACATATCCCGGCCTGCGTGATGCTGATTGGCGGCGTGGGCTGGATGGCAGGCCCGGCCTGTATTGTACCGAAACAAAGTCTGGCACTGTATGAAGCTGCGAAGCAGGGTGACTGGACAAAAGCGATGGCATTGCAGCGTCCGCTGTGGCGCATCAATGAAATCTTCGCCAAATATTCCCTCGCGGGGTGTATCAAAGCGGCGCTGCAATTACAGGGATTTGAGGTAGGCGATCCGTTGCCGCCACAGGTGCCGTTAAACGAGGCTGCGCGTCAGGAAATCGCGGATGTTTTGCGCTCTGTGGGGGCACTGTGAAAACCTTACCGGTGATCATTGACTGCGATCCGGGTATTGACGATGCTATCGCGCTGCTCAGTGCATTCGTCGCACCCCAGCTGGATATCCTCGGCATTTGCACAGTGTGTGGCAATCAGCCACTGGTGAATACTACCCGCAATGCGCTGCAAATTACCGAACTGGGTTACCGGGTGGATATCCCGGTGTTTGCCGGTTGTCATCAGCCGCTGCTGCGTGCGCCGATCCATGGCCAGTTTCACGGTGAAAATGGTCTGGGTAACACCGCCTTTCCCGCGCCGCAAAAACAGGCCGAATCCCTTCATGCTGTTAACTTTCTGATCAACCGTTGCGAACAGGCCATTGAAAATAATCAGCCACTGACACTGTGCGTGCTCGGGCCGCTGACCAACCTGGCAACAGCGCTGCGTATGAAACCTGAGATCACTGCCGGTATTAGCCGCGTGGTGCTGATGGGTGGGGCCTATCGCGAAGCCGGTAATCGTACCATGACCTCCGAATTCAATATGTTCGCCGATCCCCATGCTGCGCATATTGTGTTTTCCGCCGGGCTCAGCATCACCGTTTTACCGCTCGACGCCACGCACCAGGTGATTCTCACACCGGAACATGTGGCGAAGTTTATCAAAGTCTCCGGACGTCTCTCCGCTCCGTTGGGCGAACTGATGGCGTTCTGGGATCGCAACGATGTGCGCCGTTACGGGTCACGGGGCGGGCCGCTGCATGACCCGCTGGTGATTGCTTACGTTCTGGCGCCGGAACTGTTCGGTACCGAAAAAGCACGGGTGTTTGTCGAACACGAGAGCGAGTTGTGTATGGGGCAAACCGTCGCCGACTGGTACGGCAAGTCGGGGCTGACCCCCAATGTCGATATCGTCACGCGCGTGGACGCGACCAAAATCTTCGCGCTGTTTTACGAACTTCTTTCACGTTATGCCGGGAAATAAAATTATGAGCCAGCGCATCATTATAGATACCGATCCTGGCGTGGATGACGCCATCGCGTTGTGGCTGGCATTGGCCTCGCCGGAGCTGGACGTGCTCGGCGTGACCGTTGTCGCGGGTAATGTGGCGCTGAAAGACACCGTGCGTAACGCCTGCAAAATTGTCGCCTTGTCCGGCAAAACCGCTACGCCCGTTTTCGCCGGTGCGCCCGGTCCGCTGGTACGCGAACAGGTTTACGGCAAGTACGCGCATATCGGCGCGTTTAACGATGAACTGGTGCCGGACACCGGCCTGCAACCGCGGGCTGAACACGCCGTGGATTTTCTGGTGCGTACCTTAAGACAGGCTGCCGAAGATAATGACCCGATTTCGTTGTGCGTGATTGGCCCGATGACTAATATCGCGCTGGCGCTCGGCATGCATCCGGATGTCGCACGCGGCATCAAACAGATCGTCACCATGAGTTGTGCCTTTACCGCCCTCGGCCATCGCGTGCCATGGGCCGAATTTAACGTCTATGCCGATCCGCATGCGGCTGAAAAAGTATTTAACAGCGGCGTACCGCTGATCATCATGCCACTCGATATGACCTTTCAGGCGCTGATCGGTGCAGAGGATATCGGGGCATTAAAACAGGATGGCGGCCTGCCGGGAGAATCCGTTGCTGCGTTACTGAATGCGTTTGACCGTAGTGATCTCAGTCGTTTTGGTCGCGAAGGCGGGCCGGTGCATGACGCCACCACTGTCGCGTGGTTATTGCAACCCGGCTTGTTTGAAGGCCAGCCCGCCCGCGTGGGTGTGGCGGTTTCCGGTCATACTGCCGGCTATACTTACGCGGATTTCTGGAACAAACTGGCGACGCCTGCGAATGCGGTGGTCATGCAGACGGTCGATGAGTCCGGTTTCTTTAGCCTGATACGCCGGGTATTTTCCCGTTACGGCGATTCATCCGGCGAAATGTGCGCATGAACCGTTACCTGCTCGGGCGTTTCGGACAAACGTTGCTGACGCTGTTCGTGATGTCATTGCTGGTTTTCTGGGGTGTGTATCTGGTGGGTAACCCCGTCGATTTGCTGATCAGTACCACGGCCACGCCCGCTGAACGCCTCAGTGTGATCCAGTCTTTTGGCCTCGATAAACCGGTGTGGGAGCAATATGGCCTGTTTGTGGTCAATGCCCTGCATGGCGACATGGGTAACTCATTCATTTACAACCAGCCGGCACTGCACCTGATTTTTCAGCGTATGCCCGCAACACTCGAACTGGCGCTGGTGGCCTTTGTTCTGGCGCTGGTGATTGGCATTCCGCTCGGCGTCTACGCCGGTTTGCATCCTGACGGAGGGTTATCGAAATCAGTCATGGCTGTCTCGATTTTAGGTTTCAGCCTGCCGACGTTCTGGATTGGTCTGATGATGATCATGTTGTTCAGCGTCAAACTTGGCGTACTTCCCGCCTCCGGGCGCGGTGCGACGGTGGATGTTTTCGGCGTTCCTGTCAGCCTCTTTACCGCCGACGGTCTGGCACATCTGATTCTGCCCGCCTTCAATCTGGCACTGTTTAAAATTTCGCTGGTTATTCGTCTGACCCGCGCGGGGGTGCTTGAGTGCCTGCAACAGGACTTCATCCGTTTTGCCCGCGCCAAAGGCTTATCGGAAAGCCGCATTGTGTTGGTTCATGTGTTGAAAAATACGCTGATCCCGCTGATTACCGTCATCGGACTGGAGCTGGGGTCGCTGATTGCTTTTGCCGTGGTCACCGAAACCATTTATGCCTGGCCGGGCATGGGTAAACTGATTATTGATTCTATTGCCGTGCTCGACAGGCCTGTGATCCTGGCGTATCTGATGATCACCGTGGTGATGTTCAGCCTGATCAACCTGCTGGTGGATGTGCTGTATGTGCTGGTGGATCCGCGTGTGCGGCTGGGGGGCGGCAACTGATGGTGTCTGATTCCGTACATTCTCGCTCAGCCGTTCAGGGCAAAACGTCCCCGGCATTTTACAACACCGTGCGTGCGTTGCTGCGCAATAAATTCTCCTTATGTGGCCTGATCATTTTAGGTATCGCCATTCTGCTGGCGGTGCTGGCACCCTGGTTCTCGCCACAAAATCCGTATGATCTGTCGCAGCTTGATATCATGGATGGCCGCCTGAGCCCGGGTTCATCCAGCCTGAATGGCATGATCTACTGGCTCGGTACCGACGATCAGGGGCGCGATTTGCTGAGCGCCATTTTGTACGGCACGCGAACCAGCCTGCTGGTGGGGGTCTCCAGTGCGGTAATTGCGCTGACCATTGGCGCAACATTGGGACTTATCAGCGCTTACGCTGGCGGCAAAACGGATGCACTGATCATGCGTATTGTTGATATCCAGCTGAGCTTTCCGCCGATCCTGATTGCGTTGATTTTGCTGGCAGTGCTTGGGCAGGGCGTCGATAAAATTATTCTTGCGCTGGTGGTCACGCAATGGGCCTATTACGCACGTACCCTTCGCGGTTCGGCACTGCTGGAACGTCGCCGCAGTTACGTGGATGCCGCGCGCAGTATGGCGCTTTCCCGTCCGCGCATTCTGTTTCGCCATATTTTACCTAACTGCCTGCCGCCGCTGATTGTCGTGGCAACCATGCGGATTGCTTACGCCATCATGCTTGAGGCCACATTGTCGTTTCTTGGCATTGGTTTGCCCGTTACCGAGCCTTCGCTCGGTCTGCTGATTGCCAACGGTTTTGATTACCTGATGTCCGGCGATT
Organism: Rahnella perminowiae; assembly: GCF_019049755.1. Lineage (GTDB taxonomy): Bacteria > Pseudomonadota > Gammaproteobacteria > Enterobacterales > Enterobacteriaceae > Rahnella > Rahnella perminowiae. The sequence goes on along the minus strand of NZ_JAFMOS010000438.1, from coordinate 2,053 downwards.
ACTGGATAAGTTTTTTCCCCGGCATCACGTTGCTGGTGCTGATTGTCGCCATCAACTTAATCGGTGACGCCTTACGCGATATCCTCAACCCACGGAATAAGGAGTGATGATGCAGACCCCGGTTTTACAGGTCGATAATCTTAATACCGCATTTTCCGTGGGTGGCGAATGGCTGAATGTGGTGCGTGACCTTTCGTTCTCCATTGGCCCGAAAGAAACACTGGCGCTGGTGGGAGAATCCGGTTCTGGTAAAAGCGTGACGGCGATGTCAGTTATGCGCTTACTGGACGAAAAACAGACCCGTTATTCCGGCAGTATTCAGTTTGATGGTCGGGAATTGCTCAGCCTTAACCGTGCGCAGATGCAAAGCATCCGCGGCAACCACATTGGTATGATTTTTCAGGAGCCGATGACCAGCCTGAATCCGGTACTGAAAATCGGTGTGCAAATTACCGAAGTGCTGAAGCGACATCGCGGTATGGACGATGCTGCCGCGCGTGCCGAAGCTGTCCGTTTGCTTGAGAAAGTGCGCATCCCGGCAGCCGCCTCGCGGATGAATGAATATCCGCTGAGTTTTTCCGGTGGCATGCGTCAGCGCGTGGTCATCGCCATCGCGCTGGCCTGCAATCCGCGTTTGCTGATTGCGGATGAACCCACGACCGCACTGGATGTGACCATTCAGGCGCAAATTCTGGCGCTGATCAAATCCTTGCAGGAGGAAGAGGGCATGTCTGTTCTGTTCATCACCCACGATATGGGCGTGGTGGCGGAAGTGGCGGATCGCACGCTGGTGATGCACCGTGGCGAAGCCGCAGAACAGGCAACCACGCGGGAAATCTTCCATCACTCCAAACATCCTTACACGCGTGCGCTGTTGTCGGCGGTGCCACGGCTGGGGGCGATGCATGGCATAGCGTTGCCGAAACGCTTCCCGCTGACTGACATGCAGACCGGCGAACCGCTGCCGGTGGCGGTGTCTGTCGATACGCTGCGCCGCGGTCAGCCAGTGCTGGAGGTTAAAAACCTCGTGACACGTTTTGATGTGAAATCCGGTCTGTTGCGCCGCGTATCTGCCCGCATACATGCGGTGGAAGATATCTCATTCAGTCTGCAACCGGGCGAAACTCTCTCACTGGTCGGTGAATCCGGCTGCGGCAAATCCACCACCGGACGCACAATTTTACGTCTCACCGAAGCGACTTCCGGTGATGTGCTGATCTGCGGACAGGATATCCGCCGGGCAGACAACGCGCGGCTGGCTGAAATCCGTACCCAGGCGCAGATGATTTTTCAGGATCCGTACGAAAGCCTTAACCCGAGAATGCGCATTGGCCAGGCGATTGCCGAACCGATGATAAGCCTCGGTTTGCACGATGCCGCCAGCGCTAAACACCGCGTGGCGCAACTGCTGGAGCAGGTCGGATTACAAAGCAATATGGCGATGCGTTTTCCTCATCAGTTTTCGGGCGGACAGCGCCAGCGTATCTGCATTGCACGCGCGCTGGCGCTCGAGCCGAAAATGATTATCGCCGATGAAGCGGTGTCCGCGCTGGATGTGTCAGTTAAAGCGCAGGTCATTAACCTGATGCTCGATCTGCAACAGGCGCTCGGGCTGGCGTATCTGTTTATCTCGCATGACATGGCGGTGGTCGAGCGGATCAGCCATCGCGTGGCGGTAATGTATCTGGGTGAAATCGTTGAAATCGGTTCGCGGGCGGATATTTTCGAAAATCCGCAGCATCTTTATACCCGCAAACTACTGGCCGCCGTACCGGTGCCCGACCCGGATGTTCACCACACACGCACCGTGGTACCGGAAGAAATTGCCAGCCCTCTGCGCGCTGCTACTTATCAGCCGCCGGTGCGCCATTACCGCGAAGTCAGCAACGGACATTTCGTGCAGCTTTAACGGTGCCTTTCACCTGGATTTTCCTTTCTCTTCCCTCCTGACCCTCCCGACATTCCATTAGTGGGATTTAAAAATGGGAATCGATGCCACTTTAAGCAATTGCAGGCAAAAAATGCTTTTTTTTTCTGGGATTATGGACTGCGC
>NZ_JAFMOS010000439.1 GCF_019049755.1 Rahnella perminowiae | reverse complement strand
GGGGGGGTGGGGCCGGTGGCTGGGTGGGTGCGGGAGTGACGGTCTGGCTGGCAGGGGCAGTGGCTTTCTGTCTTTCCGGCCCGAACAGGCCAAACGGGTTACTGTCCATGCCCAGATTTTTACGCTCCTGCTGCGCAGCCCCGGCAGAGTGTGGCGGCGCGGTGTCGGCTTCTTTCTCATTACCCCCTTTCAATGCACTGAAAATCCGATCGCCGCCGGATGCCAGGGCGATCACCAGCGCCAGACTCAGCAGGCTGACGATCAGCGTACGGCGACCGGATGCCTTACGAAAACGGCTCACTTCCGGCTGGCCGGGTGGTGTTTTCTGCTCCGGCTCCTGATACGCCATTGTCGCACGGGCGCGTTCGCGGGCTTCCGCTTCCCGCTCTGCGGTGGTTTTTTCCGGTTCATCCGGGACAGGTTTATCGGTCATTTCGCCTCCAGCGTAACGGACGGTGAAACAGTGTCGCTGCGGGTTATCGGGATGCGCCCGAATCCGTCGTTTTCGATCCCCACCACCGAGGTGCCGTAACGCAACACCAGTTGTGGCGCTGCCGGCACCACCATCACGGTGTAATTACCCTGCTTAACTGTCCGGGGCGTGAGCGCCTGCTCCCGTCCGTTAACCACCCGGAAAACGGAAGGCAGGGTTCTGATGGGGGAAAAACCGATATATGCAAAACGACCATCGTCCCAGGCAAAATCCGGCGCGATGGAGGTCGAACCGGCGGCGACCCGTTTGGTGTAGCGCCAGTTGCGTGGCATGCTGGCCTCTCCGAATGCCGCTGCTATTTGCTGCTTCTCCTGTCTTTCACGCTGCTGCGTCTGACGCGCGGCGCTGGCGGCGGCGGATTGCTGGCGAACCTCGGCCGGATAGTGGTAACGGATAACGAACGCCTGCGCGGGGGAATCGTGGTCCAGCACGTTCAGCTCCAGGCTGTAATCACGCTTTGAGGTCACCACGAAGAGGTTGGTCTTCCAGTCCTTTGCCGTGGGCAAAAATACCTGGCTGACGTTGTTGCCGCTGGCGTCCGTCACCGGCTGGGTGATGGGGTTCGGGCTGACGCCCACCCGGTTATCACTTTTCGTTACCGTCCAGCCTTTTGGAAAGCCCGCTTGCGCATCAATCACAGCTTCATCGTCGTCAAACAGCAGCGTGGTGACATAGCCAGGGCGGGTATTCACCACGGTGGCGTTCTGGCTGTTATACGATACGTTCTGCATCCGGCTGTCATAGGCGCTGCCGCGCGGGGTGGCGGCGCTCCATGTCGCGCATGACGCCAGTAAGCCCGTCAGGAGCAGGATGTTTTTCAGCATTATTCGCTCCTCAGTTCTTTATCGCGCTGGTAGCTGGTGACGATAAAGCCCAGCGGATTCACTTCCCGCTGACTGTCCGTCAGTTGCTGATGCGGTACATAGCGGTAAGTGAGGCGGATATTCCAGAAGTCCGTTTTCACTGAATTATCAGAAATACGGCGAAGGGTACGCTTGATACGCAGGGTTGCCAGGTTATCCTGCCCGGTGGCAGGCGCGTGCACATTGGAAATAATGTCGATATAGACAACATATTCGGCTTTATTAAAAACAACGTCCGGTGCCTGGTCGCCGTTAAACCCGTCAAGATAAGCCCGGTTCACGCTGTCGCTGTTAAATAATTGTACGTCGTCATAATCACGCTGGAGGGAGAAATAGTTATACCCTTCGCGGAGTCTGACATAGTGTGCCGCCAGTGAATGGGCCAGCGCTTTTTCAGACGCAATATCCCGCTCTTTAATGCGGGTCATATACTCATAACGGCCGGTCTGTTTATCCACCGACCACAATTCAATGTCAGTGGTTTTCAGCGGCAGCAGAATAATAATGGCCGTAATTGCCAGTGCAGCCAGAATCAGCCCGGCAGCGGCCACCCGCCAGGCGGTTTTGCGGGAACGCTCTTCCTTTTCCAGCAGGATGGATTCAAAAGAGCGCGAGACATTAATGATACGCTGAATATCAGACATGGTGAGTCAGCTCCTGAATGATGGCGGGGGAATTAACCGGCTGGGGATCGCCGGACACCGGCGGGAGGTCGCCCTGATGCTGCGCGCAGCCCGTAAGCGCGCACAGCATCAGAAGCAAGATGGTGAATTTCATGGAAGCCTCTTATCGGATAAATGCAGGAAGGCCGCACCGCTGGCAGAGGCCACGGCGTGACGGAGAAAAGAAATTAGCGGTCGGGAGGATTAAAGGTGACGCTGCTGATTCTGGCGCTTCATGCTTTCGATGGCGGTGGCACGTTTCTGCCAGGCGTTCACGGCTTTGCCCGCACCTGCGCCAATGAACCTGCCGGTTGTCGCGGCTGCTGCCATGCCACCTTTGGCGGTCAGTCGGCCCCCGGCCTTTATGCCGGGTCTGGCGACGTCGGCAGATTTGCTCACCAGCCCGCTAAGTCCGCTCATGGTTGCACCCTGTAACACGGCCTGTACGGCGGCACCGCTCAGCGCAGTGGCTATTTTCGCTGAAAAATACACCACGACGCCCGCGGCAATTCCGGCCAGCAAACATTGCGCCGCCAGGGTCACCATATTGCTTTCAGCAGACGTTGCTGTGGCGGTATCCAGTATTTTATTCAGGTAGTTGATGGCGATCCGGACAGACAGGGCAGAGAACATGATCGTTAAGATTGCGGTAAATATTGTTTTCAGCCAGTTATCAAACATGGGTTTAAGAAAACCGTACAGCAGGCAGAAAATAAAGAGTGGGGCGGTGGTGGTCATTAACAGAATGGTGATTTCGGCGAGCAGGTTGACAAAGGTTGCAGCCAGTAACAGAACGATTGCACCGGCCCAGACCAGCACCTCGGCAAAACCGCCATTCACTTTAACGTAGGTGGAGGTATCGAGATTAAACAGCGTTTGCCCCAGCGCTTGTGCCTTTTCCCACACCGTGTCGAGCAGCGCCCAGACATTATCATCGCCACTGATGCCGTCCTTAAGCCCTTCAATGGCCACAATGATGGCATCCAGCCAGCCCTCGCGGTTTAAAACAAAAGTGGTGATCAGCAACATGCGCCCCACATCCCAGACAACATCTTCAACCGGTGTCTGGAGTTTGCCGCCAAGCGTCTGATACCCCCGATACGTAATAAATAGGGTGAAGGAACTGACGATAATCACACTGATCAGGGTGCCGTAGGTAGAGGACTGACCTTCTAACACGGCATTGAGTCCATCCATGATGTTTTTGTCCATACCAACAAAAATACCACCGGACATGGTGCCTCACTTCAGAAAAGAACAGATGGGGAATAAAAGATTAGTGATAGTCTCCTTTGCAAGGGGCGCCCAGACGTATTGCTCTGATCAGAGTTCTAGCAATCCATTAGAAAAACAGTAACAGTCCTACAAAATGCCAGACGTCTGCATTGGATTTGGCAGTGCGATCATTAAAATTGAGATTGGTACTATTCTCAGAACAGCGATAAGGCACTGAACCTTGAAAAACAAAATTGATCAGTTCAGAGATGGCGCTAAGGTCATCGAAATTTTAGATGTGGACGACCAGACGCCTTTACGTTTCATGTTTGGGACACCGGAAGGTCTTTATGTTGTAAAGGATAAAAGTATTTTCCTGATGCAAAAGGCCGATCACATCGATCCTGAGCGAACCAATATCAATGTGAGCGATGTTTATCAGAAGGTGTTTTCCTACGGTTTTGATAATCCGATTGTCGGGAAAATACTCGTTTCCGGCGAAAGGTTGTTTAGTTCCGGATTTATGAGAGATGTCATTTCGCAAGAAACAGCGATGGGACTCATCCTCAAAGGGACAGGCATCCTCTGTGAGATTCACGACCTGACCGAGAAGGTTTTCGAACAGATTTCAGAAGTCGCAGATGCGGGTGGGCCAAGCGGAAATAAAGGACAAAAGTTGCCTCATACGTCCAATCTGCATACAAACATTGACATTTATATAAGGCTAGCCGACAACCTACGACAGGTGTTGACCGATTTTCTTGTGTCAATTTATAAGCCGACGGAAGGAAAGAGGCTGCTGGAAAATCTGAGAACTACCATTCACCAAAAACACGGTGATATCCACGGATTCTGTGTGTTCTTCGACAAACTGATCTCAGTGATGTGCTTTATACGAGAGCTACGCAATGCCTGGGAGCATCCGAAAGCCGGTCAGAAAGTTGCCTGGAAAGACTTCACGATGAAACCCGATGGCAGGATTTATTCGCCGACAATCGAACTCATTAGCGATAAATATCCACAAGATGAGATGGATCTTGGTACATTTATGAAGCAATGCACCGCGATACTCATCGAGCAGTTGGAGGCCCTGATTGGCAACGCATGTGCTGCCAACTGTTCCTTCGGTGGCTTTAAATGTGGTGTGATGGAGTTACCTAAGGCGTGCCGTCCACACCCTGAAGCACGCTTGACCTGTGCAGTATTTCTCAATGGACAATGGCAACCAATCGGGTAGTTCTTTAACCTCCCTATAAAGAGTTCAGATCAGCAACGGGCGCAGTTAATTGCTGTTGCTGAAAGGCTTTCTGTTTTTGCTGTTCCAGCAGCGTTGCGCGCTGTTCAGTTTGTTTGACTGACATCTCCCACTGGCTGGTCAGCGCATTCAATTGTACGCTTTTGGCCGCGATGGCGTTAGCCAGGTCTTGTGACTCTTTCGAATCCTGCGCATTAGCAATACGGTCCGATAAATCTGATATATCGTCGAGCGTGCCCGTGATCTTGTTTTCAACCTCGGACGTATTTTCTATTGCTACAGCCTGATTCAGGATCATCTGTTTGCAACTGTCCAGATAGCGTTGTGAAGCGCTGGACGGGTTACAGGTATCGAACGTTTTATATTTGTTATACAAGCTATTAAGTTCAGACGAATATGACCCGCTTTGGTTGCTCAGCAGGTCATCCAGTGAAATACCGTTTTGACGAAGATTATCGATATCGGTTTTCAGACTTTTGGCCTCGCGGAGAAATGCCTGAACGTCCCGCACGCCCGTTGCTGTGGCTAATTGCTGCTTGTAGGCATCGAGTTCACTTCTATAGTGGGTGACGGTTTCCTGCCACTGCTGGAGTTTCTGGATCCACTGATTCATGGATTCGGTATTCTGTACGGCGTCGAATACCGGTATTCCGGCGCTCATCGCCTGGGTGGAAATACACAACGATAATGCCAGTATGATATCTCTGAACCGCATTTTCATTACCTCCGTCATGAATATTACAGGGCTTTTTTAAGGAAGGCGGCTTTCCAGTCATCAGGCTGCATTCCTTCCTGATACAGGGTGTCGAACAGTTTCAGGTTGTCTTCGCTCCCGCTCAGCATTTTGGTAAGTTTCCCGAGGCCCGATAAATCCATTTTCGCCATCGCCACAAACGGCCGGGTTTCACCTGCGCGTAACGGAGTTTTCAGAACCACCATAGAGCGCTCACCCGGATCGAGGTTTCTGACGATGTCGTACACGCTTTCAGGCACTTTCATCTTTTCCACGTAATCCGCCCGGCTGGCCTTCGGGTTGGCGAGAAAAATCTGCGTGCTGCACTGCTCAATAATCGCCGGAGCAATAGGGTGTTTGACGATTTCGTCAGGTGACTGGGTGGCGGGGACGAAGATGCCGTTCAGCTTGCGGATCACTTTCAGCATATTGAGCGAGAAGCGGGAAAATTCGACATCGGCCAGCCATTTCCAGAATTCGTCCATGAACATCACCAGCCGGCGACCATCCAGCAGGCCGGTGACGCGGTAAAGCAGATAAAACGTGATGGGGCCGCGAATATCGTCATCATCGAGAAATTCCGTACCGTCGATACCCACGTTATCAATGTTGCCGATGTTGCCGATGTTGAAGGTGTCCTCCTCATTGTCGAATACCCAGCCGAACTCGCCCCCCTGCGCCCATTGTTTAAGGCGGATGCGCAGCCCGTTGATGCGGGCGTCGGTGGTTGGCGGCTCCGGCAGGACTTCCAGCAATCGGGTGATACCGAACTTGCGGTATTCGGGCGGGTAGTCGAGCATAATGGTATCTACGGCGGCACTGATCCGTTCCTCATCGCGCGGATCGAGCGGCTTGCCGTTGCGGCGGCACAGCATGCGCACCAGTCGTTTGATAAAGCTGATATTCCGCCGGGTTGGGGCAAGCGAAAACGGGTTAAACCCGGTGGGCGTGCCGGTACGGATACGGAAGTAGCGTCCACCCATCTGGCGTATTGCCATCTCCGCCGCCCGGTCCTTGTCGAAATACACCGTTGTGAACCGCTGGATTGTGGCTGAGGCGGAGAACGTCGCCGGATTGCGGTACTTCTGCATCAGTTGCTGCATCATGGTCATCAGCATTGTTTTCCCAGAGCCGGTTTTCCCGATAATCGCTGTATTACCCGGCGTTTTTTCGTTGAAGTCATCCCGCCCACTCTGGCTGTCGTGCAGGTTCAGGTAATACCCGCCACCACCCGGTGATTTGAGGATGGCGATGGCGTCACCCCAGGGATTACCGCTCCGCTTGTGGGAATGAAAGTTGTGCAGGCTCGCCAGGTCGGCAAAGTTCTGGCTGCTGACGGCCACCAACCGCGGGCGTAGCGTATACACCCCCGGCAGTTGCGCCAGGTACGCAGCGGGCAGCGACAGCGTGGACAGCGTCGTCATGATGCCGAGGTCGGCGAAAGGCTGCGCCAGCGCGTTGGTATCCTTCACCACCTGCTCGGGGCTGTCTGAAGATACCAGCAGGGAGAAGTGGTATTTCCCGCAGGACACATGCCCGGACTGGAGCAGGTCACGCAGGACAATCAGCTCTTCCCGCTGTGAAATGGCGTCGTCGTCCGCCGAATTCAGGCGCTTTTCCGCCAGGCGAATATGCTTCTGCGCCTCATCGCGGGCCATGCAGGTGAAGGACTGCGTAAGCACATACTCGCTTTCGGCATACAGCAGCGCGTCCAGCAGGCCGGTCGCGGTTTCAGGCGAGTAATCTTTGATTTCCAGACTGCGAAAAAAACGGGAGCTGCTGACCGTCTGGCACTCGGCGGTGTCGGTGGTAAAAAAGACATCCGGCGTGCTTAATGTTTCATAAAACGGCGCACGCGTGACCGCCACCTTTTGCCACTGGCCGGTGAGCAGACGGTGATAAAAGGACAACTGGGCGGAATACACCCGCCCGTTGTCTTCATACATCCCCAGCGGCGTCGCCGTATAGCGGGACAGCGCGGAAGCCAGTGCCTCCCGGTATTCCAGCATCACTTTCAGAGCATCATCCAGCGCCGCTTTGCGTTTACCGGACGGCTGCGCCTTCATGGCCTTTTTCTCCAGCGGAGAGAAGGGCGCGTAGCAGAGGGTGAAAAACAGCCGGTGCCGCCAGAACGGTTTTTCGCTGATCGGCTGGTAATAAAGCCGGGTCACTTCATCAGAAAAGGGAATGCCTGAATTCGCGTCAAAGGCATCGTGGTATTTCTCCCGGATACGGTGAAGATAGAACGTGACCGGCAGGCCTTCATATGCGCGAATCACGTTATTGAGATGCGTCGCCATTAACGTCAGGTGATGTTCGTCCTCGCATTCAAAAACGGTGCCCTCCAGCTCCCAGCTGGCAACCAAATCACCCTGGCGGTTTCTGATGACGTGCGGGTGAATATGGGAGGAATACGGAATGTATTTATCCAGCGTAACGCGCTCGTTTAACTTCATTTTTTCAATAAACTCCGAGACGTCGACGGCGTCATAGCGGTTTGTCAGCAGGGCATTAGCACCAAAATGTTTATTGGTGCCAAACCGGCCACGGGTTTTAAAGGCCAGCCAGAGCAGCCCGAAATAGTGAATATCGGTTCTGGCCTTTGCCTTCATCTCCAGCCAGGCAGGGATAAGCAGTAATATCAGGTAATAGCTGACATAGACCGCCAGCAGGACGATGGCCCCGCTGACCATCACGAACGGCACGAGGGGAATGCCGGCTATGGCGGCAGGTCGCGTCAGCGCTTTGTTCAGCGTAGCCATCGTTGCCTCCCTTATGACGCCCAGTAGGCACCGAAACCTGACGCACCGACAATAAGGATGGCGCCAATGATGATGTTACGCATGTCATGCAGGCTCTTGCCGTCAAACAAGACTTTGTATCCCACCCACATGGTGGCCAGCGTGATGGTGACGGCGGCCAGCCCGAGCAGACCGGTAGAGGTGTTGCTCAGCGTCTCATTGGCTTTATTAAATCCGCTGTCTGCTGCCAGCACCGGGCTTGCCATTAACAAGGAAGAGAGGACGGGCCAGTCAGTCTGTTTTCGTTTCATCATTGTTCCTCCTGGGGGCTGGGAATGGGTAACGCGCCGCGTATCACGGCATTGGGGTAGCGCAGGGATGTCAGAACTGACGTAGCGTTATCGGTAAGCTCACCACGCAAGACGGCGGCGGGGTAATGGATTTCCGGCACGAGCTTTTCGGCGGTAGGCCGCTGCCGGTCTTCCCGCGTTGACGGTACGGCGTAGCCGATGCGCTGGATGTAGCTGGTCTGGTTAAACGCGGATTCCGCTTGCTGACCGGTCATGAAATTTCCCGAGTAGTAGCAACTGAGCGCACGCTTGAGGGAACCGCCGCGGCGGTAGCAGTCGGTGAGGATGTGCTCAAAGACGGACAGGTTGGTACAGGGGTCAAGAAGGTCGCGGGCGCTCACGCCGTAATGACGGAAATTGGTGCTGGTGATTTGCATCAGCCCGACCGAATAACGTCGGCCCTGTGCCGCCAGCCGTCCGGTGAGACTGAGGGCCTCATCCTTGCTTGTGGGGAAATGTGAAGTCACGCCTTTGCCACCGGGCAGGATTTCAGCGATGGCATACGGATTCAAACCGGATTCGACCCGTGCCACATCGAGTGCCGTAGACGGGTGAACGCTGGCGGCGCACTGCATGGACGCCGCCAGAAACACGGAGGTGGAAAGCATGGTGGCCTCGGAACGGTAAACCGGGCAACGCGTACCGCCATCTGACGGGACAGGGCCGGGAAAAGGGGGAAGGGCGGTTAAACGGGAGTATCCTGTGTCGCATCGCCGTCATCCCTGGGCTCAAGGAGCACCAGCTTTCCGGAAACGGCAATGCCGGGTGTCAGTACCACGTTCAGGCCGGGTTTACCGTGATGGGCAAAAGCCACGCCGACTTTAGTCCACCAGGTGTTTTTTTCACCCAGTGGGTCGGGCTGACTTTCCTGAGTGACAAATACGTGGTAAATGGGTTTTCGCATGGAATATCCTTTAATTAAAATAACAGTGCATGAAATAAATAGGTCACATCCCAATTCTGCATTCCGGTTTTAACGGGTCAGCGAGAACATTCAGCGGCACCCTGAATTGTGGTTATGTGACAGCCCGAACCTTATTTTTAAAGAACAATACCCGTTCCAAGAGAATTAATGTCAATACGGGTAACTATTATGTAATGACGTTTTCATGATCAGATATCCGGGGCGG
>NZ_JAFMOS010000441.1 GCF_019049755.1 Rahnella perminowiae | reverse complement strand
GATAAGCCCAGGCGCGGCGCGTCCTGGCGGGCTGGTTTGTAGAATTTTAAAACTGAAAAAAATTACCAACGCAAAAAGCGCAGGCGGGTGCGGTGTAGTGCAATTTCCGTCTGGTCTTGCTTTGTTTCGTGTCCGCGTGGCCGCACTGGCTTACACAGGCGGCTTGATCGTTTTGAGAGGGTTCAAGGTGTTAAATGGAAAGCTGCACGGCGCTGCGTGCGGTTGAAGCGGGTTATTTGCAGGCAATAAAAAGCCCGCACGCGGCGGGCTTCATTAAGGATTTTTTATTGTGGGGTGTAACCAATTACCGTAAAACCATCAGCATCAATGTCTGACTTATTTACCAACGTAGCGGTTTTCCTGATTGCGCTAGCTTTAATATATTCGATGGTTCCAAGAGTCGCCCACCGTTTAGATGTTATCAACTCATCAGATGTAATGTCATACATACAGAACTGATAGATTTCTACTCGTGATTCAGTTCCAACCTGTTGCTGAAAAGCCATGTAATTCTCCAAATAATTAAGTGACTAATTAGATAGTTGTCCCTTGCTAACCGATAACCGGATCATATTTCTCCTTGAGTGTAGTCGCTTTGATGCCTGTGTCTGTGATGGCCAATGCATTTAACGGCGTGCCAGTATTGTTATGAGAATGTGCGGCTGTCAGCTGTGCCAGCTGCTTTACTACGTCCAGGGTATCAAGCATCAGTTGGCACACGTTGACCGACTGGCTACCAATCCACACCACCGGCGCAATCACTTCCTGGCGTGTGCCCGCTACGCTACTGCGCAACTTACCGACCTTTTCAATCAGTTGGCCGATCACGTTGGTTTCCGCGTTGCCCTGGATACTGGCCACATAATTGGCCTGGGTGGCCAGGCTGTAATCTCCCTGGGCAATCTGCACAATTGCACCGGCCAGCAAGGTGGCTTTGCCCAGTACAGTGGTTTTGTCCGTGGCCTGCACGGTTGTTTCCCTGGCCACCAACGTGCGCGTTTCATCATCGGCAGTGACAACCCGGCTCATGGACGTTTCACGGATAACCTGATCCGTCTGGCGTTCCCAATCGCCCGCCACCGTCACCCGCTGCGATACGCCATCACGCTGCTGTTGCAGCTGTTCGCCCAGTTTCACTGCGGGCAGACTGTTGCCCTGGGCAAGAGTTTGACGCACAAACGGCTTATCGGCGCGCCCACCATTAAACCCGACTTCTACCAGCGTGCCGGGCGGTGGAAACTGAAACATCCCGGACTCACCGCCCGCCATCGGCAATGGCAGCGGCACGGCCGGATAACGCGGCGTATCTTTTGCCGGATTGCCGTCTGCGTCTAACAGCTGCAAGTCCACGGCATAGCGCGGCCTGAAGGGATCGGCAATGTTCCCGTTGCTGACGTCTTCGCTGGGCGCTTCCACCCTGGCGAACTGCGGCAGGTGCAAGCCGCTGGCCAGCTCTGGATAATTGCTTTCAACCTGACGTTGAAACGGCGTTTTCTGCAATGCCTGGCCGGTGGCTTTATTGCGCGGCGTCCAGGTGATTTCCATATCGTCATTATGCAATCTGACCTTAGTCAAACGCTGACCGTTCACCTCTACACCGGGGCGCAAAGACTGGATCAGCGGCACGGTCATGGCATTGCCACCGGCAACGCTTTGGTTAAATTCGGCGGGGATGTCTACCGGCTTACCGGCAAACAGCGCATCAGCGGCCGCCCCGACAAAAACGCCACCATCGGGCAGTTGATACCACACGTAATCGGTAATACTGAATGCTTTGCCCAGGTTGGCTAACAGCTGATAGCCGGTGCCGGAATGGGTGAAATGTGGGATCGGCGTATCGGCGTAGGACGCACCGCTGGCCAGCGTGAATTCCAGTCCGCTTTCCTCGGTCAGCCAGCCGGTGATTTGTCGCAGCGTGGGATGCTGAAAAGAGCACGGCCATAGACGCTCAAACACCCCGACCAGTTCCCGCACAAAAAGCCGCTGATAGCCATTTTCCGCTGGCTGCGAACGTTCAACAAAACCGGTAAACCAGCGCAATACCAGATCGTGATAACCCACGTCCAGGCGCACCAGTTTGCCGGTGTAATCTTCATCCGTGTGCGCGGTGATAAATCCCCGACCGCAGGCGCTTAACTCTAACGCCAGATTTGCGTCCACCAGGTGCGTGGCCGCGTTCGACAAATACAACCGCTTAATGGGTTTCATCCCTTACCCCAATGCATCATTGACCGGTTTCAGCACTTTGCGCTCAAACCACGTCAGTTTTTCGTCACTCTCGGCCGCCGCGTTGCCACTTCCATTGGCACCGCCCGCCCCCTGTTTTGTTGCCGCCGTTTTACTGCCTGCGCGAGCTTCTTTTTTCTCTGCTACGCTGACTTTTTCGCGCAGGGTGAAGGTAATCAACCAGGCCATTTTTCCATCCTGCGCCGGGGCATCAATCGCCCCGGTAAAGGTCGCTTCACGGAAATTGATCGCCTGGGCAGTAAGATTGGCCACCCGGTAAGTCTGCAATGCCCCGCTGGCGTCTTTAGCTTCCGCCAGCTCAAACAGCCGCTTGAAAACCGCCACGTTGCGAAAAGGCACCATGCCGGAAATGCGCAGCTCTTTGGCTTTAATACCCTGCTCGGCATTGGCCGTGCTTGATGACTGCCCGGACTGGTCTTTTTCCGCAAACTGCATCGTTGGCGTGACTTTCAGATTCATCAGCGGGATGGCTTCGCCATTAAGTGCCAGTGTGGTTATCGTCATGGATCATCGCCTCCAACGTTGATAAATCAGCGCCGCTAAATAGCGTGGCCAGGGTATACACCGAATCCTGATCCGGGATGTTTTTGCGCAGCTCACCGGCGAGGTATGCGCCGTTCCCTTTGGCCGTAAACACCCACGCCGGGGACGTTTTGCCTTTCAGGGCGGATAACGCATCGGCCGCCGCTGCAAGGGCAGATCCCCGCGCTGCGGTAAAGTCTTTAAGTTCAGCCAACAATCCGGCAACGCTGGCACCGGCCGCCGCCTCTACCTTAGCGGCCGCAATCCGCTGGGCATTCACCGCCAGGCGATGGGTGGCCGTCGAAAGTGGCAACGGCGCAGGCAAACCGCCAGATAACTTGGCAGGGATTTGCATTTTAGTGATGGCCAGCGCGGCCGTCTCCTCTGCCCGGCGCTTCACCTGGGCAATCACCGGCAGCGGCAGCACACTGGAATAATCAGACAGTAACCCCATAAACTCCGCGTGCGTCGGGGCATTGAGCATATGCACTACAATGCTGGTTTCATCACTGATGCTTTCCAGCTTTTTGGCCAGGTATTCCGTGGCATTCACCGGGCTTAAATAACTGCTATCACCGGCCGCCTGTCCAACGCCATAAACCCACGGATGAACCGGCAGCACTGAGCACGTCAGTGGAGCCATATTATCCGGGATACTTAACGATACTTTACGCCACATTACTCCGGCACCTCTGGCCAGGTAATGCCCGTGCTGGCGGTATCCACCCGGTTCAATGTCACGCGGTATTCTTTCCAAACATCCAACAAAGCACGCTCATCATCCGTACTCAGCCCCATGTCCACCGCATCGCTATAAACAGAAATCTTTTCGTTTGCCTGCGCCAAAAGCCGCGCTTTAAGCTGGTTCGCCTGACTTTCTTTGTATTGCTTTTCTGCAACCTCATCGTTGACCCATTGATCACCATCCCATTTCACAAACTCACCTTCCGGCGCTTGCTTGGTCAGATTTTTAGGTAGGGGGCCGAGTGATGTGACAATCACCGGAAAGCCGGTTTCTTTGTCGTAATAATTATTGCCGCGAAAATCTTCAACATATTCCCACGCATTCTTTTCTGCATAAAAAATACAGACCCTCCCCGCCTTATTGTCAGGCGGTGTAATATCGGTGCAATAGGCCGGTAAGCCCGTAAATGCGGGAATAAGTATGTCACCCGACCCCAGATATTCAGCCGTGTCATGACTGAAATGAAACACTTTAACAATCGTTTCCATACTGCTCATTTTAAATGCCATGCTATCCAAGCCTCACGATGTAATTCATTGCGATATTCTTTACCGTATTTTCTAAAGCACCCGTTGGATTAACGGTGATGCTATGCGTATGCGCACCCAGGGTGAGGGTATGATTATGTGCGCCGATACCCACGGAATGGCTGTGCGCGCCCCCACCACCAATGCCCACATTGTGGGAATGAGCACCATCGGTACTGGTGTAAAAATCCACCCCACCCCCCGTCTTTAAAACGTCATTGCCACCGGAAGTGTTTGCAAAGTTGTTAACACGAAGACTGGTGCGGTGCGCGTGCGCCCCCTGGGAATCAGTCCAGGCACTATGGCCATGGTCACCCACGCCTGACGTTCCTTTGGTGCCGTAATCAAATGTGCTGGTTGTCTTTGTCCCTAAATCGGTATTTGTCGCGGTAGCAATATGGCTGTGAGATTTAATGTTATCGGATTCGAATGTGAGCACATCGCGCCCGCTGACTGGTTTGCCCTTAATCGTCTGGCCGCGCATATCGGGTAATACGCCGGACGGATAGACTTTCGCCAGCTTCCAGTACTTCGTGGTGTCAAATTGCTGACCGGCCATAAAGGCATGCTTTCCCCCTTCGGGCAGAACATCGGACGGCCACGGAATGGGAGCACCCAGCGGATAGCTATCCTCTGCAGATTGGTCAGCCAAAGAGCCTTTTGGACGCAGGTCTGTAATTAGCCCCGCCTCATCAATGCTTGCCAGCGCAAACACATAATGCGCAATGCCGTTTTGAGTGTAATTGGCCAGGTCAGCGGCCAGCGTAAATTTAATTTCGGTCTTGTAAGCGCTGGTCAGCGTGCCGTGAAAGCAAACATCTACCCACACTTTGGTGGGCTTGACGGCCACGGTGATATTGGCATTGGCCGCCAACGCGGCACGCAGGCCACCGATGTAACCCACACCCGCCGTCACAAAATGCTGATTGCCGGTTTTAGCCACCAGAAATCCTGTATCGAAGAACGCCGCAGCGCCGTAAATATCCTGGCTGGCCAGACGGTCAACCTCATCCATTCCCGCCAGGCGTGCCGTAAAATCAATCTGCCAGGTGTCGGCAGGGGTATTGATCAACGTCTGCGTTTCTGCACCGTTGTACTCCATCAAAAATGAACGGGTTAATACGTTACCCTGTTGGCCGTTGGCGTTTTTAACCTTACTTTGCACCGGCGCATGAACTACCATTGCCAGCGTTCCCGCTGCCTTGCTGATCAGGCCAATCCAGTTAAACGAGAAGTCGCCCACATCCGCGCCCAGCGTTACCGAATACACGACGGCGTTTTCGTTCACCAATCCTGTTTTTCCTACCGCCTGGCGGTAAACAATGTGCGCCGCATCGGGTAATCCCGTCGCACGGTCAATCGGGGCGCTAACGTCCAGATCCGGGACGTTGGCAAAAACAAACTCATCCAGGACAACAGCATGGCCGTTGGCGGCCTGCTGGGTTTTCCATTGTTCAAAGGCTTCTGTAATGACTGCTGCTGACATGTTATTTCCTTATAACTTGGCACCAAACGTGGCGCGCTCTGTTTCACTGACACCTAAACTGGCCGGATAACAAACATATTCGCCCTGGTTCCATCCGGCGCGGATATGCAATCCGGTTGTCGTGATCACATCAAACTGATAGCGGCGGCAGGTGCGGCCGTACTGGCGGATAATCTGCAACAGAAGATCGGCATTATTCGCAATCTGGCTGTCCGTCACCCGGACAATAATCACGTCCCAATCAATGCCTGCCTGGCGTTCCAGTAACTCGACGTAGCCAATTCCCAGCCGATCAAAGATGGCAATAAATCCCGCAATCTCTCCCGCGCCCTGGGCATTGATAAAGGCATACGCCACGCGCTTGCGAAATAACGCCAGCGGCTCACCGTTAAACCGTGCAATATCCCGGTCATAGGCCAACAGGTTTAACAACGGTTCGGCACAGGTCAGCGGATCGAATTGCTGCAACGGCCAGGTCACCCAGCCCGCAATCATCGTCCAGAACGTTCCGCAGGCTTTCAGCAATTTGGCCGGTTCGCCCTTATTCATCCAGGACGGTAAAAGCAGGCTTTTCAGCTTAGTGGCGAAATCAGACACCTTTCACCTCCACGGATAAGGACGCCAGGCGCGGTACACTCAGTTCGCTGACGATATCGCCCAGGGAGAACTCCAGGGATTCGATAACCTCAAATTGCTTATGCAGCTCTCTGGCCAGATTCGAAAACGAAAAGCGGGAATAGGGCCAGGTGCGCTTCACGTCATAATCCGCGTTTTGCCGGAAAGCGCTGCGGATAAGGTCTGTTACCCCTGACACCAGCGCGGCGTGTTCTTCCGGGGTGAGATTGTCCGGGTTGGCCACGTACAGCGTGACCGATAAATCGTGCTGCGTTTCCGGCATGGCCATGCACTGCAAATCGTCACCGTGTCCGTGGTGTCCCTGGGTATTGATGTAGTCATTCACCGCATCAATAAAGGGCTGGGAAATTTCCCCGCTATCGAGCAACAAAAACGCATTGGCCGTACCGGCACCGCGAGGCGCATCATGCTCAAAGAAAATGCGGTCAACGCTTAATCCCACCACGCCCGCAATCATGCTGCGATACACCGCATCAGTGTGATAGTTACCGACCAGGTTGTACTGATTACGGCAGCGATCGCGTAAATCGTCGTCCGATTCTTCATCCGCACCGGGAGATAACAACCAATCATCCTCGTTAACGGCTTTGGTAATGCCTGCCACAGCCACCGGCAAAATGCGGTAATACCCCGGAGCCAGGTTATAGGCGTTACCGGCCGCCGTCGCCGTCACCGGTATCAGCATACTGGCCAGCCCCGCTGCAAGCGTGGTGTCTGCATCCACCGTGACCGCGTAAGTCACACCGTTGATACGCTCGGTCTGTATAACTGTCCCCGCTGCGACGGTGACCGCCTGGCGAACATCGTCTTTGTAAAAACGAATGACTCCCTTTGCTGCACTGGCCGGTTTCGCCGTGAGGTTAACCCCCCAGGCCAGCATTCGCAGCATCGCGCCGCTGGCCGTGGCCAGATACATATTGGCCAACACCGTGTTAACCAGAATGTCTTTAATCCACAGTACCGGCGTGGTCACTATCACCGTGATTAATCGCCAGAACGGAGACATGCGGGAGGTGTTTGTCACCATCCCTTCCGCTTTCACGATTTCGGTAAACTGTTGGTTGATTTCGTCCTCAGTAACAGGCATTCCGCTTTCACTGAGTACGGCCTCAAAATCAATTGTCGGCTTTTCACTCATAGGTCATACCCGCTGATACCTGGCCAAAGTCATAGGTTTCCGCCGTCGCCCAAAGTCGTTTCGTGGATTCCTCCGTGATATTCACCGTGCCGGGAATAATGCGCTCGTCACTTTCAATCAACAGAACTAATTGCGTGAGCACGTCAGCGCGTAATGTCGGGCTGCGTTCGGCTACCAATAAGGTGGTTAAACCACTTTCAATAATGGCATGGACAATATCCTGGCCAATGCTGATGCGGTTATTACATAAGCCCGGTTCGTTCCCGGCATTTAAGGTGAAGTCTCTGTCAGTAATTAACAAATCAATATAGAGCGCATCCGTCATTAATTAAGTTCCTGCCATTCCATTAGCTCGGCCGGTGTCATGCCTTTCGGTGGATGAATATTTACCGTGCCGATTGTTTTGCTGTTATCCACAGTGGTTTTGCTGTTGGAATTCATTTCCTTGCTTAACCCACCGCGCCCTATATTTAATGCGCCCCCGGTTGAAAGTCCGTTGCTATAATTCACGTTCTGCGGCTCTGCCACCGCCTTGGCCTCAATATCAATACCGGGGATCATATTGAGTTTTTCTACAATCCAGTTGTACGTCCCGGAGAAGGATTTTTTTAACCAGTCCCACAGCCCGCCAAAGACGTTGCCGATGCTTTCCGCCATTCCGGCCAGGCCATCAAACAAGGAAAAGTTGCTGATGCTGTCCACCAGCCAATGCCAGCCGCTGACAATCGCTTCCCAGGCTTTACTGTAAATACCGGTCAACCATTCAACGTAAGCCGCCAGCGCTTTGAACGCCTCGGTTTGCATGATGGCCGCTTTCAGCTCATCCCAATGGCGGATCAGCAGATAGAACCCGGCCGCCAGTAATGCCACCGCCCCCACCACCAGCAGCACCGGCAAACTCATAAAGTTGAATGCCACGCCCGACAGCACCGCCGCTATGCGTACCGCCAGCAGGACGCCGCGCAGCGCCGCCATACCGACAGACCAGGCACGGATCGCCGTGTTGTAAAGCCAAATGGCCGCCGCGCCCAATTTTGTGATGGCGGTAAAACTCACCATGACCGCCTGCCAGCCCATCAGAACAAAACGCCCCACGCCCACCACGATATTGGCCATTGCCCCAAAGGCGGCAAAGCTCAGCAACGCTAAGGTGGCATAACCAATCACGCGGGCAATGTTCGGGAACAACCGCATCCAGCGCGTCAGCTGTTCGCCCCCGTCCGCAATTTTATTGACCAGCGGATACAACACCGGCAACAGCGTGGAACCGATGGCGGCACGCATGGCAAACCAGATCGCGGTCAGCCTGTCCCAGGGGCGTGTCATTTTTTCGGCCATTTCCGTGGCACGTTTCATGCCGTCATTGCTGCCCAGCTCGGTAATGTTGCGTTTCAGCAAATCCACGTTGCCGTACAGCTGTTTAATGACGGCGGCGCTGTCACCAAAGGCGGCATCTAATTCCCCCTGCGCCTTGAGATTACCCTCAATGCTTTTGCCGTACTTGCCCTGGAGTTTTTCCAGCATGGCGGGCATGGACAGCATTTTCCCCTGCGCATCCTGGAAACTCAGCCCCAATTTTTGCGCACCGGCTGCGGCACCGCTTAGGAACCCTTCATAAGAGCCGCTGGCTTCCGTGCCTAACGAACGTTGCAACTCACCCAACACGGCCAGCTGTTCGTCCATGCCCACGCCATAGTTGGAACCAACACCCCTCGCCCCTTCCATCAGGTCTTTAATGGTGGCCATATCCGTACCGAACTGGTTTTTCATGTAGGCCATTTTGCCCGCCAGTTCTTCCGCAAACTGCACTTTGCCCACCTCGGCCGCGTAGCCGCTGAACTGGGTAAACATCTGCCCCATAAACTCAGACGCTTCCCCGGCCGTGCTTTTCAGGGCTTTGGCGGCGGTGTTGGCAATCATCGTTACGCGGGGTAATTCGGCGCTGGTCAGCCCGGAAACGGCGGCGTTGATATCCGCGGTGGATTTAACGAACTCCACCGCCGATTCCCCGTAACGGGTACTGAATTTCAGCGCGTCGTCCGTCACCTTGGCCAGCACATCGTCATTGATGCCGCGTGCACTGGCTTCCTGCATCGCGTCAAACATCTGAATGGCCGGATCCAGTGCGCCTTTAATTGAGGCACCCACGCCCCACAATGCCC
>NZ_JAFMOS010000440.1 GCF_019049755.1 Rahnella perminowiae | reverse complement strand
CTGATCACATTCTGTTTACGGCTGCGCGAAAAAAGCTTTCCCCTTAAGTTAATCTCTGAATGTGGAATAAATAACCACCAGCCGTTCCCTACACCAGAACAGAACATCATAAGAAAAGGTACAGACATGAAATTTAACCTCGCATTAGTCAGTGCATGTGTGGTTTCAGCATGCATGTTATTCACAACACCGTCATTTGCCGCCAAACCTTACGACATAGCCGTCGTTGCCAAAGTCACCGGTATTCCATGGTTCACACGTATGGAAGTCGGCGTAAAAGAAGCCGCACAGAAACTGGATGTTAATGCCTATCAGGTGGGCGCATCCACGCCGGATCCCGCTCAGCAGGTCAAAGTGATTGAAGATTTGATCGCCAAAAAAGTCGACGCCATTATCGTGGTGCCAAACGACGCCAAAGTGCTGGAACCGGTGCTTAAGAAAGCCCGTGATCAGGGCATTGTGGTATTAACGCACGAATCGCCGGATCAGCAGATTGGTCAGTGGGATATCGAAACCATCGACAGCCAGAAATACGCCGAAGCCAATATGGACGAGCTGGCGAAAGACATGGGCGGCAAAGGCGGTTATGCGATTTATGTCGGCTCGCTGACCGTGCCATTGCATAACGCATGGGCCGATGCCGCGATTAAATATCAGAAAGAAAAATACCCGGATATGCATGAAGTCACGTCACGCCTGCCGGTCGCGGAAAATATTGATAAGTCTTACTCCACAACGCTCGATTTAATGAAAACCTACCCTGATCTGAAAGGGATTATTGGTTTCGGTTCACTCGGCCCGATTGGTGCCGGTCAGGCCGTTCAGCAAAAACGTGCAAAAAATAAAATCGCCGTTGTGGGTATTGCCATGCCAGCTCAGGCTGCGCCATACCTGATGCGCGGTGATATTAAGAAAGTGCTGCTGTGGGATCCGAAAGATGCCGGTTACGCGTTAGTGACGGTCGCCGACCAGATGTTGCAGGGTAAAGAAGTGAATAAAGATCTGAGCATCGACGGGTTAGGCAAAGCTGATGTGGATATGGATAAACACGTGATCCGCTTTAATAAAATCCTGGAAGTCACACCAGAAAATGCGAAATCACTCGGATTCTGATTTAGCTTTTTAATACTTTTATTTACCGGAGATAATTTATCTCCAGCGCCACACCAGGCAAATAGAAACAGATACGGCGTTGTATGTTGTGCCGTATCTGAATTTCTAATCAGACATTGAAAACTTATACCCTAAATAATTCGCGTTGTGAGAAGGCGGCAAATGAGTAAAGCCCGATGAGCTTACATAAGTAAGTGACTCGGGTGAGCAAGTGAAGCCAACGCACCCGCAGCGTGAAGTATGAAGGGCATGTTGTAAGGATTGCGATGAATACTCTCAGCACGTCCCCTGCCCCTGCTGAGGCCTTTATCAGCCTCGAAAAAATCAGTAAAAAATTCCCCGGCGTATTAGCGCTGGATAATGTCAGCCTGACGCTTAATAAAGGTGAAGTACATTGTCTCGCCGGTCAGAATGGCTGCGGCAAGAGTACCATCATTAAAGTTATTTCCGGTGTCTATCAGCCGGAAAAAGGCGCGGCCATTACGCTCGACGGCAAATTATTTCATACCCTGACGCCGCAACTTTCGTCTTATTATGGCATTCAGGTTATTTATCAGGACTTGTCTTTATTCCCCAATTTATCGGTGGCTGAAAATATTGCTATCCACCGTTATTTACCGGGCGGCGATTTCTGGGTACATCGTGAGGCAATGCGCAAAAAAGCCATCGCGGCGATGCAACGGGTTGGCGTCTCACTGGATCCGGATCGTAAAGTCGAAAAGCTGTCGATTGCTGACCGCCAGTTAGTGGCAATATGCCGGGCAATCGCGGCTGACGCCAGTCTGGTTATTATGGATGAACCCACCGCGTCGCTGACCCGCACCGAAGTGAACGGTTTGCTGCGGGTGGTGAATGAGCTCAAAGCTGCCGGTATTTGCGTGGTATTTGTCAGCCATCGCCTCGATGAAGTCATGGAAGTCGCTGACCGTATCAGTGTGATGCGCGATGGCAAACTGGTCGGTACCTATCCGGCCAGTGAACTTGACAGTAATGAACTGGCATTCCTGATGACCGGACAGCGTTTTACCTACAGCCATCTGCCGCAACGCGCGCCGGTCAACGTCACGCCGCTGCTGGAAGTCAGCCATCTGAGCCGCAAAGGTCAGTATCAGGATATTTCGCTGTCGCTGCGTCAGGGTGAAATCACCTCGATTATCGGCCTGCTCGGTTCAGGGCGTACCGAGCTCTGCCTGAGCCTGTTTGGCATGAGTCAACCGGACAGCGGGGAAATCCGTGTCAACGGTAAGGCGGTGAAACTTCACAGCAACCGCGACGCTATCCGTCACGGCATTGCGTATGTGTCGGAAGATCGCCTGACGCAGGGGCTGATCATGGAACAATCCATTTATGACAACACGCTGGTGTCAATTTTTGACAAGTTGCGCACCGGCGCCGGGCTGATGGATCACCGCAAAGCCGCCTCCGTGGTGAAAGACCTGATCCGTGATCTGAACATTAAAGTGTCGGACAGCAGCCTGCCGGTGAAAACCCTTTCCGGCGGTAATGCACAACGCATCGCCATCGCCAAATGGGTGGCGACGCAGCCACATATCCTGATCCTCGATTCGCCGACAGTCGGTGTCGATATCGCCAATAAAGAAGGGATTTACCGCATCGCGCGCGATCTGGCGGAATCCGGCATGGCAGTGCTGATGATTTGCGATGAAATCCCGGAAGCGTATTACAACAGCCACCGCGTGCTGGTGATGCGTAAAGGCCAGCTGGTGGCGGAATTTGCGCCGCATCAGAGCAGCGAAGCGCAAATTGCGGAGGCGATCAATGAATAACAAATCTCTTACGAAACTGTTTTCCCTGCACGAATTCTGGCTGGGATTACTGGTACTGCTGCTGGTGATTGGCCTGAGTGTCAGCACCCGTGAATTTATGACGCTCGGCAACCTGACCGACGTTGCCACCAGCTACGCCATTCTCGGTATTCTGGCCTGCGGCCTGTTTGTGGTACTGATTGCCGGTGGTATCGATATTTCTTTCCCGGCAGTGACCTCTATCGGTCAGTACGTGATGGCGAGTTACATCATTCATCATGGCGGCAGCTTTCCTCTGGCGTTTGCCATGTCGATGGGCATCGGTTTACTGCTCGGGCTGGTCAACGGCTTCCTGGTCTACTGGCTGCGCGTGCCGGCCATTATTATCACGATTGCCACATTAAACCTTTTCTACGGTTTGCTGGTGTATCTGACCAATGGCACCTGGCTTTACGGCTTCCCCGACTGGTTCATGAACGGCATCAACTGGTTCTCCTTTACTGCCGCCGACGGTTACGACTATGGCCTGACGCTGCCGCTGCTCAGCCTGCTGGGCGTCATTATTGCCACCGGCGTGCTGATGAACCGCACCCGTGTGGGCCGGCAGATTTACGCCATGGGCAGCAACCGTGATGCCGCGTCGCGCCTGGGCCTGAACATCCTGCGTCTGCATTTTTATGTGTATGGCTTTATGGGATTGCTGGCAGGTATCGCCGCCGTGGTACAGGCGCAGATCACTCAGTCCGTGGCACCCAACTCGTTACTCGGTTATGAACTGACCGTACTGGCGGCGGTGGTCTTAGGCGGTACCAGTATGACCGGCGGTCGCGGCTCGCTGACCGGCACCGTCCTCGGTGTCATGTTGCTGGCCTTTTTGCAAAACGGCCTGACGCTGCTGAGCATTTCATCTTACTGGCATCAGGTATTTAGCGGCGTGATCATTCTGGTCAGCATCAGCAGCACCGCGTGGAATGAAAAACGCAAACTGGCAAAGGGGATGTGACATGACGACTTTAACCCGATTCTTCCCCGGCGACCGCATCATCCGCTTGCAGTTGCTGATTATCGTTGTTGTTGCCGTATTGTTCTCATTTACGCTGGGCGGCAGTTTTTACAGCATCGGCAATTTCCAGTCGATCTCCTCGCAATTGCCGATTCTGGGCATGCTGGCTCTGGGGATGGGCATCACCATGCTCACCGGTGGTATCAACCTCTCGGTGATTGCCGGGGCAAATGCCTGTTCGCTGGCAATGGCAGCCATTCTGGTGGCGCATCCGGGTCAGCCGGAATATTTCGCGCTGGCGATGCTCGCCGGTCTGGCCGTTGCGGTGGTGACTGGCGTACTCAATGGCGTGCTGATTGCGTATATCGGAGTTTCACCGATTCTGGCAACGCTCGGCACCATGACGCTGATTGCCGGGCTGAATATTCTGCTGACCAACGGCGCGGTGATTTCCGGCTTCCCGGCGGCAATCCAGTATCTCAGCAACGGCAGTCTTTTGGGCATTCCGGTCGCACTGCTGTTATTCCTGCTGGTGGCGCTGTTGTTATGGGTATTACTCGAACACACCACACTTGGCCGCAGCTTATATCTGATGGGTTCCAACGAACAGGCCACGCGGTTCAGCGGCGTCAATACCCATAAAGTTACTATCGCGGTGTATGTGCTTTCCGCCCTGCTCGGCTGGGGTGCGGCATTGCTGATGATGTCCAAATTTAACTCGGCAAAAGCAGGTTACGGCGACTCCTATTTGCTGGTGACCATTCTGGCCTCCGTACTCGGCGGGATTAATCCCGACGGCGGTTTCGGCCGGGTCATCGGGCTGGTACTGGCACTGATCGTCCTGCAAATGCTGGAAAGTGGCCTGAACCTGATGGGGGTAAGCAGTTATCTGACAATGGCTCTGTGGGGCGGCGTTCTGATCCTGTTTATCGCTCTGCAAAACAGAAAATCTTAAGCGAAAGCTTTTTACCGAAGGGAAAGAACATGGCGAGTTATTTTATTGGAGTCGACGTAGGTACCGGCAGCGCCCGCGCGGGTGTCTTCGACATGACCGGCCGCATGGTTGGCCAGGCCAGCCGTGAGATTACGTTATACCGCCCGAAAGCCGATTTCGTCGAGCAATCGTCCGATGAGATCTGGCAATCTGTCTGTAACGCCGTGAAAGATGCGGTTAATCAGGCTGACATCAACCCGATCCAGGTGAAAGGTATCGGCTTCGACGCCACCTGTTCGCTGGTGGTGCTGGATAAA
This sequence comes from Rahnella perminowiae, assembly GCF_019049755.1. GTDB lineage: Bacteria > Pseudomonadota > Gammaproteobacteria > Enterobacterales > Enterobacteriaceae > Rahnella > Rahnella perminowiae. The sequence goes on along the minus strand of NZ_JAFMOS010000440.1, from coordinate 4,330 downwards.
GAAGGTAAGCCGCTGACCGTCAGCCCGTCCGGGCGCAGCGAGCAAAACATTATTGTCTGGATGGATCACCGTGCCATTACCCAGGCCGAGCGCATCAATGCCACCGGTCACCGCGTGCTGGAATTCGTTGGCGGGATTATTTCACCGGAAATGCAAACGCCGAAATTGCTCTGGCTGAAACAGCATATGCCGACCACCTGGAACAACGTCGGTCACCTGTTCGACCTGCCGGATTTTCTGACCTGGCGCGCCACACAGGACACCACGCGCTCGCTGTGTTCCACCGTCTGTAAATGGACGTATATCGGCCATGAAGACCGCTGGGATCCAAGCTATTTCCGCCAGATCGGGCTGGAAGATTTGCTGGAAAACAACGCGGCGAAAATCGGCAGTGAAGTAAAAACCATGGGCGAGCCGCTCGGGCATGGTCTGACACAGCGCGCCGCCGCAGAGATGGGGCTGATGGCAGGCACCGCCGTCAGCGTTTCTATCATTGATGCCCATGCAGGCAGCCTCGGTATTCTCGGTGCCAGCGGCGCATCCGGTGAATCGGCCGACTTCGATAACCGCATCGCGCTGATTGGCGGTACTTCCACGGCGCACATGGCGATGTCCCGCAGCGCACGTTATATCGGCGGCATCTGGGGGCCTTACTACTCGGCTATTTTGCCAGATTACTGGCTGAACGAAGGGGGGCAATCCACCACCGGCGCACTGATTGACCATATGATTCAGTCGCATCCGTGTTATCACGATTTACTGAAACAGGGTAAAGACAGCGGCAAAACTATTTACGAAGTACTCAACAACATTTTGCGAAAAATGGCCGGTGAACCGGAGAATATCGCCTTCCTGACCAAAGATATTCATATGCTGCCCTACTTCCACGGCAACCGTTCACCGCGCGCCAACCCGACGCTGACCGGTACGCTGACCGGTCTGAAACTCTCGCGTACGCCGGAAGACATGGCACTGCATTATCTGGCCACCATTCAGGCGCTGGCGCTGGGCACCCGCCATATCATCGAGACCATGAACCAGAGTGGATATCGCATTGATACCATGATGGCAAGCGGTGGTGGCACCAAAAATCCGGTGTTTGTACAGGAGCACTCCAACGCCACAGGCTGTGCAATGTTGTTACCGGAAGAAAGCGAAGCGATGTTACTCGGCAGTGCCATGATGGGCACCGTTGCGGCCGGCGCATACGACTCGTTGCCGGAAGCGATGGCGGCCATGAGCCGCATCGGCAAAACGGTCACACCGCAAACCAATAAAATCAAAGAGTATTACGATCGCAAATACCGTGTGTTTCATGAGATGTACCACGACAGCATGAAATACCGCCGCCTGATGCAGGGGGAAACCCAATGAATGCAGAGGATGAATTTGCCCTGGCGTGCCAGGGCTGGCAAACCTACAGCCAGGAATTGCTGGCATTACGGCACAATCTCGATGCCGATATCTGGCAGCAGTTACTGACCCTGATCACCGGCTGTAAGGGCAAAATTGCCGTCAGCGGCGTCGGGACGTCGGGCATTGCGGCGCGGAAAATCGCCCATATGCTGGCATGCGTCGAACAACCGGCGGTATATCTCAGCGCCACCGATGCCGCCCATGGTGATTTAGGCTTTATGCGCAGCGATGACCTGATGATTTTAATTTCCCGGGGCGGAAACTCTGAAGAACTGACGCGTTTGTTACCGGCGCTGAAAGCCAGGGGCGTGGCGATCATCAGTGTGACGGAGAATACGGATTCGGCGATCGCCCGTGCCGCCACGCTGGTGGTGAAAACACATATTGAGCAAGAAATCGACCCGCTCAATATGCTGGCTACCACGTCCATCATACTGGTGCTGGCGGTGTTCGATGCGTTGTGTGGCAATATCATGCTGCGCAACGGCTTTGATCAGCAGCGGCTGCTGAAAGTCCATCCGGGCGGAAATGTCGGTAAAATCCTGCGCGAACAGGATGTGTGAAACCATTCTCACCTTTTAATTTCATCCGCCACCAGCGCTGCCAGAATGGAGACGGCACGCGCGGTGTGCGGTCCCCATTCGAAAGAGGTATTAATGCGCATACAATGGCTGAAACGCGCGTCGGCGGAGAACATGGTGCCGGGCGCGACGCTGACGCCTTTTGCCAGAGCGCGCTGATAGACCCGTGCCGCGTCCACGTTATCGCCTAAATCCAGCCATAAAAAATACCCGCCGGCGGGTTGCGTCACTGTCACCTGCGCCGGAAACTCAGCCAGGATAGCGTGACGCATCGCCATCTGGCGTTGTTCAAGCACACGTCGCAACCGCCGCAGATGGGTATCGTAGCCGCCCTGCTGCGCACCTTTTTGCATATAATCGGCTAATGCCAGCTGAACCGGCACACTGGCCGATAATGTACTCATCAGTTGCAGGCGTTGAATACGTTCGGCATAAGCCCCCGCCGCCACCCAGCCTACGCGAAAGCCCGGCGCGAGAGATTTCGAAAAAGACGAACAATGCAGAATTTCGCTGCGGTATGACGAGGCTTTCAGCGGCACCGTCCGTTCACTGTCAAAGTACAGTTCGCTGTAGACATCGTCCTCTATCAGCGCCACTTTATGCGCCTGAAGAATACTCACCAGCCGTGTTTTTCTCTCCGGCGGCAAACTGCATCCGAGCGGGTTCTGAAAGCTGGACATCAGCCAGCAGGCTTTGATGGGATAAATTTCCAGCGCCTGTTCCAGTGCCTCGGGATCCATGCCGCTACGTACGTCAGTCGGAATGGCGACGGCTTTTAATTTACGCCGCTCAATCGCCTGCAATACCCCGTAAAAAGCCGGCGATTCGATAGCCACCCAATCCCCCGGCTCGGTCACAACCTGCAAACTTAACCCGAGCGACTCCATCGCACCTGACGTAATGACAATTTCATCGGGTGCCACTTCAATGCCGTTTTGCGCATACCGCTGCGCAATGCTGCGACGCAGTTCTTCATTACCCGGCGGCAGATTTGCAGTGGCGCTGTGTGGCGACATCCGGCGGACGGCGCTCGCCAGGGAGCGAGCCAGACGTGGTTGCGGGAAAAGTGTCGGATCAGGAAACGCGGAACCAAGCGGCACCACGGCGGGATCTTGCCCGGCTTTAAGAATATCGAAAATAGCGTCATTGACGTCCACCTGCTCTGCGGCATGTAAACGCCCGTCGGGAGAAGGACGCACCGGTCGCTGCCCCCCCGCCGCCACGAAATAGCCGGACTGCGGACGTGCGACAATCACACCCTGACTTTCCAGCAGCTGATAGGCCTGCAGCACAGTCATCAGACTCAGGCCAGACTGTTTACAGGTATCACGCAATGAAGGCAGCCGTTCGCCCGGTAACCAGACCTGCGTATCAATTTGTCTGCGCAAGGTACGCGCCAGCGTTTCATAACGGGATTGAGTCATTATCCATCAGCACTGTTATAGAAAGTGTTAATCAAAAGATAACTATTATACCTGATTTTGCGCTTTCCCTCTGACGTAAACTGCTCATCAACAGCGACGAACATTTAACAGAGAGTTATAGCGGCGAAACATTCACCATGATAATGTGTGAATTCACCGCATTACTCAGATTTATCTGAGCTTCCTTTCACACCTGTTCGCGCAACCTTACGCTTTCTAAACACTTTCTCCACGATCGCTGGAAAAGTAACACTCCGCCTTTCACTCTTTTACATCCACACCGCATTACTATTCATTGGATTGAGTAGACTTGTTTTCGTCGAAACAAAACGGGCGAATTGCCTGAATCTCCAATGAGGAATTTAATTATGCGTAAACTTACCGCAATGATTGTGGCTTCAACTCTGGCTCTGAGCTCCGCTTCTTTCGCATTTGCTGCTGAAACCACCGCGACACCGGCCACTGACGCCACGACCGCCACGCAAGGCAAAATGCTGCATCATAAAGGACCGCAGCATATGAATCCGTTTGCGGGCCTGAACCTGACTGAACAGCAGAAAACACAGATGAAAGAAATCATGAAAGACAGCGGGGCACGCCCTGACCGTGCAGCCATGAAAGCCCAGATGGATCAGATGCACAACCTGGTGGCGACCGACAGCTTCGATGAAGCTAAGGTAAAAGCGCAAATTGATACCATCACTAAAGCGCAGTCTGACCGCATGCTTGACCGTGCCCGTGCTGAGAACAAAATGTATAATCTGCTGACACCAGAGCAGAAAAAACAGTTCAATGAAAACTATCAGCAACGCGCCGCCAAAATGGAGCACATGCGTGACCACAAACCAGGCCAGGAAAAGTCAGCAACCGCTGAATAATCCTTAACCTGACAGAATAACCGGCCCATCG
>NZ_JAFMOS010000442.1 GCF_019049755.1 Rahnella perminowiae | reverse complement strand
TTTTTCATGTCTGCCGGTTCCCCGATATTGGTCTTTATTCTTTTTCTGCTTGTAGCTGCAACACATTGCTTTCCAGGATTATTTTCAGTGGTGCATCGGGGATGAGTTCTTCCCGTTGCAAAACCAGACGCCACGACCCTTTCTGAAGGTCGGGGGTTCTGAAATGTGCAACCACCGCGACATACATCGCTTCTTTTTCTATCGGCATATTCAGCGTGGCACCGCCATCCGGGCGTACACGGATGTCTTTCCCCGCCAATATATCGTCTTTAAGCACGGTACTGGCCTGTGTCAGCAAAGTCTGATAATCCGTCTGATCAAAGGTCTTTCGGTCTTTTAGCTGATATATCCAGACGTCAGTCGCCAGTGAGGCACCTTCTTCGTCGGGATTGACTGAGGCCCGGGCGATAAAGTCCAACTTCAGTGTTTTAATTTGCTTATAGAAAATGGCCCGGGTCATTGCAGACGTGCCGTCCGAAATGGATTGTGTCAGTCCGCATCCGCCGGTCAGCCCTGACAAGAACGTCAAAGTTACCACTGCCGGATATCGCCACAGGGAATTAAAAGCAGACATTTATCACCTCACGGGTCTTAAAATTGGGCTTCAGCCCTTGATAGTCACTCAACCGGATGGTGATGGTGGACTTCAGGGGGGTGTCAGATGATGCGGAACGCATGACGGTGGTGTAACCCAGTTGCCCTCTGAATCCACCGTCAGAAGAGGTTTGCAATCTGGCCGGGGGCAGAATGTGACGCGGCAGCGTCAGCAGAATACGGGCATCAACCCGCCATCCGAGATAAACCCGTAACAAAACGAGTAAATCCTCCGATAACTGACCTCCCGGCAACCACGCCAGCGCCTCTGCCAGATTTTCCGTATAGAGTTGCAGTTCAAACATACTGTTGACCTCTTTGGCCCAATTACCGAGCACCGGCCGCAAACCCAGCGGCGTTTTATCACCAAACCGCAGTGGCTTAATGGCAATTGTGCGCGGATAGTGAGGACGAACGCAGGCTGTTGTCTCCGAAGACAACAAATTAACCAGCGCGATGACACCTTCCGCCGTACGGGTTGGCATCCGCATATTGCTGAGTAATGCCAGAAAACGGGACACCGGTGTGGCAATGTTTTTCGCTGTCCCCGGAATGCCCAGACCAATGAGTCCGAGCAGGCGCTGTGATGTCTCATCGGTGCCTCCCGCCTCGAAGCTGGCCGGATACGAGTATTTTCGCCATACCCGGTAGAACTGGGTCATGATGCGGTGATTAAAGATATCCAGGAATTCCTCGACTGCCTCATGTCCTTCACGGCGCTGAGCGATATCATCCAGATAGCTGGTGGGCAGAGGGGAGTCGACGCCATACAATCCCAGGAAAGTGGTTCTGACGGTGGGAGGATGTTCAGGGTGATCCCGATCGCACTCAAGCGCTTTTAACTCACTGACCGGAAAGCCCATGCCCGGATGGGGGCGAAAACGTATCAGATCATCTTTCGGGGAACTGGTACTGCCAAGCGGCGGGCGTCGGGGGGAGGATTGTTCAATCAACTGACAAAATCGGTAAAAGTTGGTGTAAGGCAATTTGTCGCCCATATCCCGTATCAGCCGGGAATATACTGGCTGTGGTTCTCTTTCCATTGCAGGCATTTTCCTGAGGGTTGAACGATAAGCGTGAGCCGGTTAAACAAATGAATATCGGCGTAAAGAGCCAGGAAGCGGTTAAGTACCTCACCAAAAAGATAAATATCCCCTTCACCGTAAAACCCCGGCGATTCCACAGTGACTTCAATGTCAACGCCACGCAGCAATAAACCTTTTTCAAAGCGTTGTAACCGGAAGTGTTCGACCTTCACGATAGCATCCAGACGGCGCCGGTTATCTTCACTTTCTGTCCAGTCATAGAGCGCCAGTGTGTTACGCAAAACTTCAGCGTTATCCATCATTGATAAAAAATGGGTGCCGAGATGGCTTAAAACCCGCCAGTGAAACCGATCACGGTTTGGCGGATAGGCTGGCATGGTCGGGGGGCAAAGATTGTGTATGTTAAGCGGCACTGGCAGGGCCTGTGTGGTGGCATTCAGTACTGTGCTGCGCAGTGCCAGGCGGGGCAGTTGTCCGTTTGTACCGGTCAGGCTTAAGGTCAACGTCTCTTCGGCTATCTGACGTTCCTGTTCAAACCCGTCACCGCCCAAAATCAGCCAGGTTTCATGCAGCCCGGTAACGCCCGGTTTGACGCGGGTGTGATAGTAGCGGGCGGGTAAGTGACGGTGCAGCGTACCGCCATGGTATCGAAAGGTACGAAAAGGGGTGTAAACCTGCGCATGCGTGCGTCGGGATGAAGTGACGCTATCGACTGAATATATCTCTGTACAGGCCGCCTGCTGGCGCAGAGGTTGCAACAGATAGTCGGTTTCCTGATTGCAAATGCTCAGCGGTTTGGCATCAAGAGAGAAAAGATTAATTACCGGGACGCAGTGCAGCCGTAAGTGACTGGCATCAAATGAGAAATCAGAGGGGAAGGGGCTGTCGAGAACGATGTCCACTTCAAACCCTGCCAGTGTTGCGGGCAGTACTACCCGTTCAAGTCCGCAGAGGGCAACGAACATAAATTTCTCACGGAAGGTAAAATATTCCAGCAACTGTTGATAGCCGCAACAGGCCGCGTCGCCTCGTTCCCAAAGATTGGCCAGTTCTCCTAATCCTTCTGCCTTAAAATGTAATGTGACCGGTTGCCTGTCGACCTGTCCGGGCAGGCGCAGGTAGCATTTTCTCACCTGATGCGTCAGCGCCAGCAACAATGCGCAGGCTAAAGGAGCATCGCCATTCAGATAGACTGACAGGCATGAGAGGTCAACCCATTGCCAGTTCGCCAGCAGACTGCAGCTAAAACGCAGACGGATAATGTGCTGTCCATCGGGCTCCATTGCCAGCGAGGCGTGTGACAGCGTCAGAGGTTGTAGTGGTAAATCCCGCGTAGTGCGGTAGCGGCAACGAGGGCCTTCCGTGCCAACGGGCTGCGATATGACTTCAAAATGCGCCCCAAGCGTTTGCGTCATTTTCATCTCCTGCCAGGCAGGAGCCAGTTCCACTATAGAGAGCGAAGGGATAGTTCTCAGATAGTGCGGCCAGAGCATACTGACCAGACCTTCGGTGAGTTCCGGCAGGTCATCGTCAAGCTTTTCCCGCAGACGTCCCATTGAGAAAGAGAAGCCCTGAAAGAGCCGCTCTACGGACGCGTCAGCACTGCCAGGCGTCATCAGCCCTATTTCAGCTGCGCGGTCAGGATGTGCCGCGGCAAACTCCTTGGCGGCTTCCCGCAGATAGCGCATTTCAGCATCTAAATATCGCAACGTTAAATCTTCCATGAGAATCCTTAATCTGGTGTGTTGGAGCCGGATGGGGGGGCACCGGCATCATTTGCAGTGGCTGGCGGAAGCAGGAAAATCGACTGCGGCATTTTGAATCCTTTCAGCGCCAGTAATGCCAGCGGGCCGTCTCCCGCCTCGGTTCGCATCAGATAGTTAAGAGGTAAACCGTCTGGCGCTTTCCACACGAGTCTGAAGGTGCTGGAATCAATTTGCGTCACTTTTGCTTTTTCCAGCAGACGGATAAACCCCCAGCTTCCCGGATAATCGGCATACAGACGGGTGCCTGCCCGGACGCTTATCCAGCTTAAGGTCACGCGGGGTTTCCATTGGCTGTCAGGCCAGTTGAAGGGCTGCCAGCTTTCCATCTGGTTAAAGTATTTCAGGTTTTGCTGATCGAGGGTCAGCTCGGTTTGCATCACGTCTTTAGCCGGTTTGGCCATCAGTTCAAAGTGCAGGCTGGCGTCGCCATGGGTGAATACCACATCGGCCAGTTGGGAAAGCTGATTCAGTGCCTGAAGGAATTCCGGATCAAAACGTAATCCCTGTGCGCTGATAACGTCCGGTTCCCAGTGACGTCCCTGAAGTTTAATCACGCCATTGAGATTGGTGGTGATAAAACGCGCAATACGTCCGGTGTCGTTGCGAAGATATTGGGACATCAAAGCCAGAGAAACTTCACTTTGCACGGGGGAAAAGGGGTAATGGCCATTAAAATCGGCGCTCCAGTCCTGAACAATGGCGTTTCGCCACTGTACATTAATACTTTCTGCGGTGGGGGTGAGCACTTGTTGCCATGCCTGTTCCATCGGCTGAACAAACATAGCCTGGCCAAATCCGCTCCATTCCTGCCCCAGACTGGCGGCAACCAGACTGCCGTAATCGCGGGTATCGGTGACATCCACCGATTTTCCCTGAAAGACGGTTTGTGCCAGTGCCTGGGTCATGGCCTGCGGATCAGCGGTATTGGTCACCTGTTGTAACCTGAGACGTACGCGGGTTATCCGGGTCAGGAAACTTTGCAGACTCAGTGAGTTATAGCCATCGCCGCCAGCATTGCTGTTCATTAATGTCAGTAAGGGCGCGAAAGTATCATCAAGAGGTCCCTTCGTGTTTTTATCCCGCTGATCAATGGCGGGTTTTTGATCTGCATGAATCAGGTTCTGAGCGGATTTGACCAGTGATTCGGTCAATGCTTCGTTCTGCCGCCCCGTTTTTCCCTGATAATCCAGCGTATTTAACAGGGCGACCAGCGGAGATTGCCTGATGTCAGCCAACAGCGTCAGTTGATCGATGGCATCAGATAATGTGTCAGCACGACGCCAGTGAATGCTGTTCAGAAAACCGAGCCATGCACCAGAGAAATCCGCAAAGTAGCGCTCAGTCAGCCGTGCTTTCAGCGCCTGCGGTGAGATATCTTCTTTGACAGGGTGCTTGTTATCATTTAACACCCAGTCAATTTCATCCCTGCGGGTATTGACCACGTCATCAATAGCGGGCTGTACCGCCTCTTCCCAGGCCTTGCGGGTGAACATACCCGGAACCACACTGTCGGTGCTGAACAAGGGGCGGGCAGAAGTATCACCCACCATATCTTCAAGGTGCATGTCGGCATAGTGACGGGCAACCTGTAGCAGCATCTTCTGATATAGCGAAGCTTCCGCGTTTCGCATGCCAATCTGGCGTAACAGCAAGGTGCGCACCTGACCCACCATCGCTTCATCTTGCGTGATTTTCCACTGCGGATGTGCAGACAAGTTCTGGGCATAAAAGCTCAGCAGTGAAGGGCCGTAATTACGCCATACCGCGTCACTCACGCCGTTGCGTTGAGGCCACTGTTTCATCATTGTCGTGGTGAAGTATTGCGCGTCCATCTTCTCAGGGCGGGCCATCATCAGATAGGCTTTGAGCTGATCATAGGCTTGTCGGGCCATCAGGCCGCGCTGCGGACTATCGGGTGGCAGACTCAGCAATGCGTTCATCTGTTGTGTCAGTTTGCTTGCGGCGGCGTCACGAATAAATGTGTTGTTAATCTTCAGATAATGCGGCCACAGCGCGGCAAGAAGTGCCTCGTTTTGATTCATGCCAAAACGTAAATACCAGGGCGCGCCGTGGACTGCCCGGTATTGTAACTGGCCTATTTTTCGTTGCAGTTCCTGATGGTTCATCAGGCGTTTTTCCAGCGGGATAGTGGGAGCAGATACCCTGACGGTGAGGTCGACGCTTTCCCTGAGTACGGCACGGTTAGCCGTAAACGACAGCACGGCAGCGAAACACCAGAAAATTAATATTCCGGCAAGGGAATAACGCAGACCTTTTGCCCAGGGGATGCCTATACGTTTTGCCCGGACAGAGGACAAGTCATTGAGGATCCCCTTCCAGCTGGCATCAGGCAGCCAGCGAAATTTATCGACGCCTTCGACGAAGCGTAATGGCTGACTAAACATGATACCGCGTAAAGGGGCGGCATACGGGCCCGATAATAACGGCGTAAGGGTTACGCGCAGGCGTGCAATTTCCCCGTTCAGTAACTGATGTGAGAGGCGTAACATGAAATCGTCGGCGGGCTTTTGAAGAACCTGCTGAGTCCCCTGTACCGTCAGTTGTGATGTCAGTTCCCGCAGCGCTTCTTCCAGCATTTGCGGCGTACTGTTTGCGGCTAACAAGCATCCGATGGGTTGGGTTTCACGGGACGCCGGTGGCGATTCGCTATTTTCAATCTGCCAGACATAGAGGGGAACCTGCCAGCCGAGTAATTTCGCGCGATCACGTAACTGACGTGCGGCGGTGTCGGTCAGCGAAACCTGCTGATGACGGGCATCACATACCCAGACGATGGCCTGAGGCGGGCGGCGGCGTAATTTGCGCAGCGCCGAAATACGGTTGCTGTCTGATGCTGAGGTGATGTTACCGCCCCATAATAGTACGGTGCCATCGGCTTCAATCCACTGTTGTGAAATCAGTTCGGGGGCAATCATCCTCACCAGCCTGGATTGACCGACCAGAACAACTAACCGGACTTTCGACCGCCAGAAGCGTCCATAACGGTGGCGCAGATAATCACAAAGCGCTTCTGTATAAGGGAATTGTGTTTCGCCTTCAGCAGCAGAATGCGTTTCTTTTTTCGATATGGGGCTCCGGGCGGAAGGGGGCCGACGTGAGTTGCGATAAATAGCCATCACTCCGAATAACAGTGCCATGCCCAGCGCCCAGATCAGACTGCGCAGCAACGGGCTGATCCCCCAGCGTTCGCTAAAGAAATACAAAACCGCGGCGAGAATCGCACCAAATACCATCGCCAGCAAACTGGCTCCGGAAGGGCGGGATGCAAAGGGATTAATCATGAAATGTCTTCTCCGGGAGAGACAGTCGCAAATACCAAAGCGTCAGCCTGCGACAGAACCAATGATTGCGGTGCGTAACGGTATTCGGCCATCAGCATCATGAGGGTTATCGTAAAATAGTCAGTGGCAGGGCCGGGTTTTCCCAGCCAGTACGGGATGAACTGTTGTTCTGGCACAGGGGGATTGGATGCCGGATTTTGCACACGCAGTTGCCTGCAGCGTTTAAGCGTCAGGGTATTCTGTACGGCAATAGCGGTTTGGTTGTACCACTGGTCTGAAACGCTTATCGCCGGTGCCTGATATTTCAGGAACAAACCGGCGTTATGTTCAGCTTCCTCTGCTGTGCCTGTCACAGGCCGGTGCAGGCGACAGCGTGACCTCACCGAATCTGACCCATTGGCAGCAATTAACCATGCGATAGCACCGTCGGTGTGGATCCGGGGTTCATCATTTTCTGGCCACTGGAAAAATATCAGTAATTTAGCGTTGTTATTACCGTCATTTAGCCACTGCGTCGTCTGATCAGCCCAGGGCTTTGTCACGGCACCACTGAAGAAATCAGAGACTGCTGAAAGTGATAAACCCAGTTTTTCCCATGTCTGGGCAAAGGCCCGCCGGGCCGCTTCGTCATCGTTGCAGGGTAAATAAACGTCAAGCGGGTTCCGTAGCATCCTGAGGGAAGCGGCTAAGGGAGCCAGTAATTCTTCGAACAGATACAAAAGGGGAGGGCGCGATGGCAGTGAGAAAGCCACTTCATTGTTCACTAGTGTCCGGTGTTCAAAAGGGTGCGGGATTTCGGCGGGGAATATGTAGCTGAAATCCACGATATTCAGACCTGATTGTGCCCATACCTGCCATTTTTCCTGATGCCATTCATTTTGCTGCTCCATGCTTTCGGCGTGTTCCGCATTAACGCCGTAACTGAACAATCGCCAGCCGGCAATACCCAGAAACAGCACGGTGACGGTAATCACTGCGCCAAAGGTCAGCAATAAAATCCGCGGATCTTTAAGCCAGTACCACAAGCTACACCCGGCACCAATGCAAAGCATCACCAGCAGGGAAAGACCACGCCACCATCCGTTCCACTGAAGAGGTGCCGGATGTTTAACAACATACGGCAGCGGAATATCCCAGGACATTATCCTTATCCTTCAATATAGGTAGTGGGCAGGCTGCTCAGTACTTTGCAGCCACAGGCACAGACGGCTTGATCGAAAGCCACTTGTTTGCCGTCTGAGAGCCATGTGGGTGTGGTACTCACAATACGATTGACGCCATGACCTAAAAGGGGACAAATGACGACATCGCCAATTAACGCGGCAACAATGCCTTCAATAATCATGGTGGATGAAGCAGACATCACAACGCCACCGCTGGTCAGTTTATCGCCCAGCCGTATAATTCCTTTTTGCATAATATTTTCTCTGTTTAAATGTTGGGGATCAGAAAGGGTAAAGTGTTAACAGTTGTCAGGTTTTTTTAGGGGTAGTAATGAACATCAAAGTTACCTGATTTTAAGTGAGGTTATCTTTTACGGGGTAATAGTAAACATCGAAACCACCTTGTATTATTATTTGAGGTGTTGAAACAATCCCTTTTTCAGGTTTAATCCATTCACCTTTTTCTTGTTTATATTTTATTTTCTCTCTGGTGAATTTATCTAGATCTAAAGTATTTCCATTAGGTATGTTTAATGCCGCACAAATTCTTTCAAAGAGATCGCCAGGTGCTCGAGCATCGTTATTCAACCCCCGGAATAAAACGAAAGAGAATCCTCCAGTAAGGGACAGGTAAATCAGCACGGCATATCCCCATTCCTCGAGGCTCAGGGAGGCAAAAGATGCGTAAATAAACACCATAAAGAAAAAGAAAATCCCAGTGCCTTTTATAACATATCTGATGCTAAATCGATTTTTTCCGGCATAACATCCGGTAGTGACCGATATTGTTTCCAGTTGGGGTTTAGCCGCAGCATAGATTTTAAAGCCATCATCTTCTGGCATAGCTGCCATTTCTACATAATCACCTACCTGAATATTGGTTTGCTTAAGCCAGCCTGAGAATAATTTACCGTCAACTTTTCCTTCAACATAAATACATTGTGACTCTTTTCTCTTGCCATCATTAAACCGCGCATGAGGCGCATCCCCGGAAAAAAACTGTAACAGTACTAAAAGTGAGGCCCCCTCGTTATCGCGTTTTATTTTCTCTTCGGCGCGGGCTTTTTCGGTACTGTATTCACTGAAGTCAAAGTAACCAATGACCTTTTTGACTGAGAGCTCTTCGACAATGCCGCTGATTTTGATTAGAGGTTTGGTTGGCGGCAGTTCAGGTAAGGGAGGGAAGCTATTTTTCTCCGCTTCTACTTGTCGCAGATATTCTTTTGCCCTGATAACACGTTCACGCAGTGTATCGATATACTCCCTGTTTTGCCTCTCTTCACAGGATTCTGTAGCATTTGATGAATGATATGTCTCGTCATATTCATTTATCGATTCAGTTCGACTGGCAATATAAATGTTTAAACTGGCGTAACATCCTTCTAGTCTGTCGGGATCTTTAAATTCACTTCTCAGGCAGCTGGTGTAGTTATATAGCTGCTCATCTGTTTCTTTTTCCATTAATTTGTCCTTTATCAATTACATTGACATGGTGATGTCAAATTGCTATTGATTGGCATTATCTTTTTCTGGGTAATAGAAAACATCAAAGCTTCCTTTGTCTAATGTTTGTATAATTGCAGATGGTACCTTTTCATATCCTGAT
>NZ_JAFMOS010000443.1 GCF_019049755.1 Rahnella perminowiae | reverse complement strand
ATGTTAAATATTAATTTGGTAGTACCTTAAAAGCCCCGGTTTAACGACTGGGGCTTTTATATTTTAAGTATCAGATTTCTTTACTTCCCGCTGATTGCCCCTTCCAGAATGGCTTCCGCACCCAGGCAAACGAGGAAACAGACCAGGGTAGTCTCTCGTTTTGCCGAGGCGGCAGGCAACGCACTTTCCTCATCGCTGATCGCATCACCTTTTGACAGACTGACGTCCGCAATGCTGATTTCGCCATCCATGACATACAACCATTGTGCAAATCCCGCATGTGCCGGAATCTCCGTGGTACTGTTTTCATCCATACGGATATCATAAATATAGACCGCCTGTCGGATTTCAAGCGGAGATTCAATCCCTTCCGGCGCGGCCAGCAGCGTCCATTCGTTTTGCTTAACGCCGTCCGGGCGCTCCATAAACTGCACGCGGCCTTCGAGGTCTGCCTTGCGCGGACGAATAAAAATCTGCAACATTTCAGCCGGTACCAGCGGCGTGGATTCCTCATGCCAGAAGCTTTCTCCGGCATTCATCATCATCAGTTTTTTCGGCGAAAGCGAGACACGATGACCGGCAGAATCTTCATGTACCATCGACCCGCGCCACATATAGCTGAAAATTTCATCGTTGGTATGCTCATGCATTTTCACCAGCGTACCCAGTTCCAGATTGGCATGATCGATAACACTTAGCGGCCCGAACGCCTCATCGCTATTTTCTGGCACTATTTTCCCGGGACGCATACGGCGGATGCGGAACGGACCGTATTCGAAAGTGGTTTTAGGTTCAGCACGTAAAACGTTAAACATAATATCTCCGGCAGGAACAGGTATGCATTGTGTCAGTAAAAATAAATATTCTGTTGCTTAACATAGGTCTTTAAAGCAGATCCAGCAACGCATTCAGTTCAGCAATCTGTTGTTGCCACTGGCGTTGCAGTTCCGGTTTCTGGTGCTTTGGCTTTCGCGCCAGGTCATTTTCCAGTTTATTTTCCAGATCCGTCAGTCGCGTCAGCAGTTGTTCCTCTTCTGCATCCTGAATCGCCACGTCTGCCCGCATAACTTCAGACACCGGCGTGTGGGCAGGCGGAGCGCTGCCCGCCAGGATGGCATACACCGGTGCGGGTGAATGCCATTCTTCCAGACGCTGCTGATCTATCAGCCAGAAGCGGTTACAACTTTGCTCGATCAACGTCCTGTCATGGGAAACCATCAGCACTGCACCGCTGAAGGTTTTCAGCGTTTCTGCCAGTTCCTCTTTGCCTTCCAGATCGAGATGATTGGTCGGCTCATCAAGTAACAAAAGGGAATAGTTTGCCAGCGTCAGGCCGATAAATAGCAGACGTGACCGTTCGCCACCGCTAAGTGTGCTCACTTTTTGCTGATGACGGATATACGGAAATCCCGCCCCGATCAGCGCCATTTTTCGCTGTTCTTCGGTCAGCGGCGCGAAACGTGCCAGTGCAGCAGAAAGCGAATCGTTATCCTGCAACTGATGCTGGTTTTGATCGTAATACCCTATCCGTACACGCGGGTGGAAAACCACACCACTGACCGCGGTTTCCGGGTGAATAAAAGCCTGCCATACGCTGTGCAGAAGGGATGATTTACCGCAGCCGTTACGCCCGACAAGCGCGATGCGGTCGCCACTTTTTACCCGCATTTCATCAAGAGTAAACAGCACGGGCGCATCAGCTGCCGGCCGCACCAGCAAGTCAGAGAGTGCCAGCACGCGATCCGCCGCCAGCACCTCTCCGGTCAGTCGCAGTTTCCACTGACTGCCTGCGGTGACATCGGTCTGATCTTCCTTCATGCGCACCACATGTTTTTCCATTTGCTTGGCTTTACGCGCCAGCCCTTCGTTGTCGTAAACGCTGCCCCATATAGCCAGACGTTTGGCGCTGAGCGTCACACGGTCAATTTCCTTTTGTTCGGCCTTGCGGCGCAGCGCGTCTGCCATGTCTTTTTCTTCCAGCGCATGTCGTGCCTTAGTACAGGGCAGGCGGATAAATTGCAGCGTTTTATCGCGCAGGATCCAGGTGGCGTTGGTTACGCTGTCCAGCAGGCTGCGGTCATGGGATACCAGAACGAAGCTGCCCGTCCAGTTTTTCAGAAACTGTTCCAGCCACAGTAATGTCGGCAAATCCAGATGATTACTCGGTTCATCGAGCAGCAGTAAATCTGGCTGGCGGATCAGTGCCCTCGCCAGCAACAGTCGGGTATGCTGGCCGCCGCTGAGCGTGCCCGCCGTCAGTTCCCAGGCATTCTCGTCAAAACCAAGATTCGAAAGCAGCACCTGCGCCTGCCAGACTTCAGGCTGATGCAAGCCGCCGGGGAGATGATCAAGCACCGATTCCAGCAGGGTGCAATCATTGAGTCCGGCAGGAAGTTGTTGTTCGACGCGCGCCATCAGGCAATGATTCGCCAGCGTCGAAGTGCCGGAGGAGGCCGCCAGTTCGCCGCTGAGAATTTTCAGTAGGGTGCTTTTACCGCAGCCGTTATGGCCGATGAGACCTATGCGGTCGCCTTTTTTCAGGCCAAAGGAAATGTCAGCCAGCAACGGGCCAAAGGCATTATCGAAAGATAAAGATTGTGCAGATAATAAAGTTGTCATGATGCTTACTCAGGTTTTCAGGCGCAAAAGTGCCTATCGTCAAAAAAGCGGACGATAACCGGTAAGCCGGAGGGAAGTACTCAGGGTGTCAGTTAGCTTCGCTCAAGCCGGTTATCGCAGCAAGGTGCCGGAAATGCCTGAGCAATGACGATCGCTAAGAACGAGTGAAATTAAAAAAACTTCACGGGTCAGCATGGCAATCCTCCTTATATAACGTTGATGAATGAATAAGCTGATTATATTGAGAATTATTGAATTATTCCAGTTTTGACAATCCCGCACCGCGTTTACGGTGTGAGCACCTCATTTTCCAGTTTCTGCCGTTGACGCAGGCCCGGGAACCACGTCATCCACAATCCGACCACGATCAGCGTGCCGATACCGCCAATGGCTGCGGCGGGAACCGCGCCTGCCCAGGCAGCCAGCAGACCGGATTCAAATTCACCGAGTTGATTTGAGGTATTGATGAAGATGGAATTCACCGCACTGACGCGCCCGCGCATGTCGTCCGGTGTGTCGAGCTGCACCAGGGCGCCGCGGATCACCATGCTGATCATGTCGAAACCGCCGAGAGCGAACAGTGCAAGCATTGATAACCAGAGCGAGGTGGAAAACGCAAAGACCAGCGTGGCGGCACCAAACCCTGCAACCGCAGCGAACATAATCTTCCCGACATTACGGTTGAGTGCGCGGTGGCTTAGCCAGAACCCGACGATCAAACCGCCGACCGCCGGTGCGCCGCGCAATAGGCCTAATCCCCACGGACCGGTATGCAGAATGTCGTGAGCGAAAATTGGCAGCAGAGCTGTTGCGCCACCGAGTAAAACGGCGAACAGATCGAGCGAAATCACACCCAGCACATCCGGTCGGGCGCGGATAAAGCCAATGCCCGCAAACAACGTTTTGAAGGTTGCCGGAACACGGCGCGGCGGAGCCTGTTCATAGCGTAAACGGCTGACCATCATGATAGATAACAGGTACAGGCAGGCGCATACGCTATAGGCCACGCCCGCTCCCGCAACATACAAAAAGCCGCCGAGCGCCGGGCCGACCATCGACGCAGCTTGTCCGGAAACGCTGGTGGCGGCCATGGCGCGGGCCAGCAAATTCGGTGGCACCAGTGCGGGTAACATCGACTGCAAGGACGGAGCTTCCATGGCTTTAGCGGTGGAAATCACAAAAATCAGGCTGAGCACGATCACTTCATTGACATGATGCGTCAGTGTCAGATAGGCCAGTGCACCAATCGCTACCCATTCGGCGATTTGCCCGAGCAGCACCACGCGGCGGCGGTCAAACTGATCAGCCACGTGACCGGCGACCAGCGCCAGCGCAACGGAGGGTAAAAATTGCACCAGTCCGATCAGCCCGAGATCAAATGCACGGCCGGTGATCGAGTAAATCTGCCAGCTCACCACAATGGAGAGCATCTGAAAACCAAAGCTGGATGCGGCACGGGCAATCCAGAAAGCCACAAATGAACGGTGCTGTAACAGCGAATCCGAATTAACGGAAGAAGCAGACATGACAAATCCCTGAATATGAAAGATGCCGTGTCTGCGGTCGGTAACGACTCGTTAGCCCGGCAATTATTTTATGAACAAATAATTAACAAACAATCTGAGTTGTATATTTATCACAAAAAATTCAGCAAATCTTCATCTCACATTGTGAAGAAACTATGCAATTCGCGCGCTAAAACTCCCGGCTGTTCTTCTGCAATGAAATGGCCGCTGTGAGGGATGATGATGCCGGTTACATTTTCGGCGAAAGCGCGCAGGGGAATCGCCATGTCCGGGATTGACCCCTGGTCGGCGCTGACCGCCAGTACCGGTATTTTTAATTTTCCGTGACGGTTCAGTTCGCGGTTCTGTTCAGCCGATTCTGTGACTGACCGGTAATACGCCAGTCCGGCACGCAGGCCGCCACTTTTCAGGAACGTGCGCAGATATTCGCTGATATCGTCGTCAGTAAAAGCATCCGGCGCGGCAGTTTTACGGCGTAAAAACCAGTCGAGATACACCCGTTCATTACCGGCGATCAGCGCTTCAGGCAGATCAGGCAATGTGTGGAAAGCAAAATGCCAGGTTTTCCACGATTTGTCAGGTATAACGGGCAGCGCGTCCGGCAACGTGATCCCGGGGATCCCTGCGTCCAGCAGTGCAAGCCGCTGCACTTCCCCGCCATACATCGCGGCATAGGGATACGCCACCCACGCACCGACATCATGTGCTGCCAGCGAATAATGCTTGTGACCGAGAAGCTGCATTAATCCGTGGGTTTTCTGCGCCAGGCTGCGTGTGTCGTAACCGGTCTGCGGCCGGTCCGAATCGCCCTGTCCGGGCAGGTCCGGTGCCACCAGCCAGTAATCTTTTGCGAGCGATTTCATCACATTGCGCCACGCGTACCAGGTTTGTGGAAAACCCGCCAGGAGCAACAATATTTTGCCTTCCGGATTTCCGCCGCTGACATAATGCAGCCGTACACCGTCGACGGTGGCGTAACGATGCGTAAAACCGGAAAGGGCAGGGTCAGCGGCAGCAAAAGGCGCGGCAGTTATCACCGCGGACGGGACGATATCAGTCATAATAAGTTTCCTTAACGTCAGTGGATTAAAAATATAATTAGGAAATGATTGATTCCTAAATGGGGAAAAATTTTTAATCGAGGATTTTTAGTGCCAGTTTCAGCGTAGCTTCGCTGGCTTCATTGTTTTCAACTTTACCGGCGACACGCATGCCTAAAACGATCCATAACATCAGGGACGAGGCGGCCTGCGCATCAATGCCCGGCGGGACAGAACCGTCCTGCTGGCCCCGTTCAATGAGGGAGGCCAGGAACAATTTGTTGCGCAAAATGGCCTGACGCACCAGCGTGGCGAGTTCTTCATCCAGCGTGAGTAATCCGACGGTACTGCCGACGACGAGACATCCGCGACGGCCTTCAATTTCATGGGAAGAACGCAGGTAAAAGCGCAGCACCTCGGCAATGCGTTCACGGCCGGTGGCGACACGCTCAATTTGCTGGCGTAACTGTGTATTGCGCAGCGAGGTGTAGCGTTCAAATACAGTGAGAAACAGGGTGCGCTTATCGCTGAAGGCTTTGTAAATGCTGCCTGCAGTGAGATTCATGGCCTGACTCAGATCACTGATGGATGCCGCATGAAAGCCTTTTTCACGAAACACCGTCATGGCGTTATCCAGTGCAAGTTCAGTATCAAATTCACGCGGACGACCGCGATCCTTCGGGCAGGAAGATGTCATAAAAAAACCACCATTAGGAAGCGTTTATTTCCTAATGGTGGCATTAACACAAAAACCGATCAAGCCGTTTGTCAGCTCAAACCCTTTTTACCAGCGCAATTCACGGCCTGAATACTCAACAAAATGATGGCCGCCTTTGCCGCGCCAGGCTTCGAACTGATCGACAATGCCGGTGGCACTTTCAGTGATGGTCAATGTGGCATTTTCACCGCCCATATCGGTCTGTACCCAGCCCGGATGAACGGAAAGCAGAGTCAGTTCTTGTTTTTCGATCTGTTGATACAACCCGCGGGTCAGCATATTCAGTGCGGCTTTACTGGCGGAATAAAGCGAATAAGTCGCCGCTTCATTTTCATTGAGGCTCGACAGTTCAGAGGTCATCAGCGCCAGAACACCGGTGCGGTGGTTCAGGAAAGGCAGTAATTCACCGGCGCAACGGACCGGGGAAATAGCATTAGTCAAAAACAGCTGAATAATTTCTTCATCGCTGGCCTGATGAATATGCTGATGATCCGGACCAAAGATGCCTGCATTCACAAAAATCAAATCAAAATGGCTGTCTGAAAGTGCGTCTTTCACCGCCTGTCGTGCTTCGGATTTATTAATATCCAGTTTTACCCATTCAACAGACGCCGGGGTTTTGGCCGGAACGGCATCACGCGTGGTGGCGGTCACCTGCCAGCCGCGTTTTGCGAGGACCTCGACCACACCCAGACCGATACCGCGTGATGCGCCGATGATTAATGCCTTCTTAGAGTCAGTCATATTCATCCTTTAATAATCAATGCGTTAATGTGAATTTATTGTTTCCATTTAATGCGCGAAATCTCTTCAGTATTGCAGGCAGTATGAGCCAGCATAGCGGGTGCAACAATGGGCTGGAGTCTGATTTTGCCCGGATTACATAACGTGGCTTACTGGATAAATTCGTCACGCCTTGCCGGAGTCTGGCTTAAACCGATGCCTTTACAACGAATGACAGCACGACAGGGGGGAATTAATGAGGTACAAATAATTCTTTCAGCTACGGCGTGTCTTCGGACATATAAGTTGTCCTGTAAATCAGTTGTGCAGTTGTGAACTTCCGAACTCATGTCAAAGGTGAATAAAAGTATGATCGCCATAAAATGGGTAAGTTTCGGGTTTGTTTTGGTTTTATTGCTATCTTTCGGATACAGCTACGCCAAAGCGACACAAACCCGGGCAGAACCCGCCGGCCAGAGCTGGTCAACGGCACGACGCACTTCGGCCGGTATTGCCCCGGATCCCTCCAGACTCAAAAACATCGCCATTATCCAGATTTATGCCGCACCGACCTATGGCTGGCGCGGGCTGGTGGCGGTTCATCCGTGGATAATTTATAAACGTGAAGGGGAGACGGAATTTACCCGCTATGACGTAATCAGCTGGGGCAGCACTGACGTAGTGCGCCGAAATTACGCGATTGCAGACGGATATTGGTTTGGCTCGCAGCCACGCATACTGGTTGATCACCGTGGTGCGCAGGCGCAAATGATGATCCCAAAAATAGAAGCGGCAATCAAAAGCTATCCGTATCCGCATACCTATCATGCGTGGCCGGGCCCAAACAGCAATACCTTTATGGCGCACATCGGGCGCGTAGTGCCGGAGCTGGCGCTTGATCTTCCTTCCAATGCGATCGGCAAAGATTACCGCGGGATCACGAATCCGATCGGTTTACCGCCATCGGGGCGCGGCGTGCAGGTCTCTTTACTGGGGGTATTGGGCGTGACGCTCGGTGTGGAAGAGGGACTGGAAATCAATGTGTTAGGATTGAATTTAGGTATTGATGTGAAGGATCCGGCACTGCGTTTGCCGTTTGTCGGGCGTGTAGGTTTCGATAATCCGGGAAAAGCGGAACTTTAACGGTGTCATTACGAAACAGGCCGGCATGGAGATACCGGCCACACATACATCAGAATGACGAATGCTTATAAGACCGGTATTCCGGTTTCCAGAACTCGGCATTAAGACGGCTTTGTAATTCCTCCTCTGTAACGTTCGCCGCCACGCCTTCCTGTTGTGCGACGCGGGCAACTTCTGCGGCAATGACTTTAGACACATGCTGAATATCGGCAATAGCCGGTAATAATGAGCCTTTGCCTGTCGTCGCCAGCGGAGAAAGGCTGGCCAGAGCCTGACTGGCGGCCAGCAACATGCCATCGGTCACACGGCGTGCTCCACAAGCCAGAATGCCTAATCCCAGCCCCGGGAAAATGTAAGCGTTGTTGCATTGCGGGATTGGGTAAGTGTGATCCTGATAATGTACCGGTGCGAACGGGCTGCCTGTCGCCATCAGCGCGGCACCTTCAGTCCAGGCGATGACATCCTGTGGCCGTGCTTCTGCGCGGGAAGTCGGGTTCGAGAGCGGCATGATGATAGGGTGAGGGCAGTTGTGGTGTATCTCACGGATAATCTCTTCGGTAAATAATCCCGGTTGCCCGGACACGCCAATCAGAATGGTCGGTTTGGAATGGTGCACCACGTCCTGCAACGAGATATTCTGGCTATCCACATTCCAGTGAGTGATTTTATCTTTATCTGTCACCAGTTTGCGCTGAAAATCGAGCAAATTCGGCATGTCATCTGTCAGCAGGCCAAAGCGATCCACCATGAAAACCTGGCTACGCGCTTCGTCTTCTGTCGCCCCCTCTGCCACCATCTGTGCGATGATTTTCTCAGCGATACCGCAACCGGCAGAGCCTGCGCCAAGGAAGGTCACACGGTGATCACGCAGTTGGGTGCCTGCGGCATGACTGGCAGCAATCAGACAGCCCAGCGTGACCGCGGCGGTGCCTTGAATATCATCATTGAAACAGCACAACTCCTCACGGTAGCGCTCCAGAAGTGGCATGGCATTGGTCTGTGCGAAGTCTTCGAACTGGAGGAGCACATCCGGCCAACGGGTCTTTATCGCCTGAATGAACATATCTATAAATTCATTATATTCGCCGTCGGTAATACGCGGATGGCGCCAGCCCATGTACAGCGGGTCATCGAGTCGCCGGGCGTTATTGGTCCCGACATCAAGCATGATTGGCAGTGTATTGGCCGGGTTGATGCCCCCACAGGAAGTGTAAAGCGAAAGCTTGCCGATAGGGATCCCCATACCGCCAATCCCCTGATCGCCCAGTCCAAGGATACGCTCACCGTCAGTGACGACGATCACCCGGATGTCGTTTTTGGAGAAATTTTGCAGCATTTCGTCGATATGAGCGCGGTCAGGGTAAGAGATGAACAGACCCCGCGCGCGGCGGTAGATATCTGAAAAGTGCTCACAGGCTTCGCCGACCGTCGGGGTGTAGATAATCGGCAGCATTTCTTCCAGATGTGAATTCACCAGGTTATAGAACAATGTTTCATTAGTATCCTGGATATTACGCAGATAAACGTGCCTGGAAATATCGCGTTTAAAATCACAAAACTGGGAATATGCCCGGTCGGTCTGTTCGCTGATGGTTTCGACCTGATTGGGCAACAGCCCGTTGAGATTAAGTGCCAGACGTTCATCACGGCTGAAGGCGGAACCTTTGTTGAGCAGCGGATTTTCGAGTATCAATGAACCTGTGGAGTGGGTGTAGAG
>NZ_JAFMOS010000444.1 GCF_019049755.1 Rahnella perminowiae | reverse complement strand
GATTTTTACGATAAATAATTAAGAAACTGAGGTCATCATGCTGGATAAAACACGTTTACGGATAGCAATGCAAAAATCAGGTCGCCTGAGCGATGAATCACGCGAACTGCTGGCCCGCTGCGGGATCAAAATCAACCTGCAGGAACAGCGTCTGATCGCCTTCGCAGAAAACATGCCGATCGACATTTTGCGTGTACGTGATGACGATATCCCGGGGCTGGTGATGGATGGCGTGGTGGATCTGGGCATTATTGGTGAAAACGTACTGGAAGAAGAGTTGCTGAGCCGCCGCGCTCAGGGCGAAGACCCGCGCTATTTCACCTTGCGTCGTCTGGATTTTGGCGGTTGCCGTCTTTCCCTGGCCACCCCGCTGGACACGGATTACACCGGTCCGCAAAGCCTGCAAAACGCCCGTATCGCCACTTCTTATCCGCACCTGCTTAAACAATACCTCGACAAGAAAGGCGTTGATTTCAAATCCTGTCTGCTGAACGGCTCTGTAGAAGTTGCGCCACGCGCTGGTTTGTCAGATGCGATTTGTGACCTGGTATCCACAGGTGCGACGCTCGAAGCTAACGGCCTGCGTGAAGTGGAAGTGATTTACCGCTCCAAAGCCTGTCTTATCCAGCGCGACGGCGACATGCCACAAGAAAAACAGCTGCTGATCGACAAAATGATGACCCGTATTCAGGGCGTTATTCAGGCCCGCGAATCCAAATACATTATGTTGCACGCGCCAAGTGAGCGTCTGGACGAAATCGTTGCATTGTTACCGGGTGCTGAACGTCCGACTATTCTGCCACTGGCAGGCGACCAGCAACGCGTGGCCATGCACATGGTCAGCAGCGAAACGCTGTTCTGGGAAACGATGGAAAAACTGAAAGCGCTGGGCGCCAGTTCCATTCTGGTTCTGCCAATCGAAAAAATGATGGAGTAAGCCATGAAGCCTGACGCGTTTACTACCCCGATTGACTGGCAGCAATGCGACGAGCTACAGCGTCGCGAGCTGCTGACACGCCCGGCAATGTCGGCGTCTGACCGTATTACCGAATCTGTCAGCGAAATCCTGCGCCGCGTGCGAAGTGAAGGTGACAGTGCGCTGCGCGAGTTTTGCGCCCGCTTTGATAAAACTGAAGTCCAGGAATTGCGTGTCACCGCACAGCAAATCGAGGCAGCCGCAACGCGTTTAGACGATGATGTAAAACAGGCGATGGCGCATGCCGTGCGTAACATTGACACGTTCCATCAGGCGCAAAAGCTGGCCGTTGTGGATATCGAAACACAGCCGGGGGTGCGCTGTCAGCAACTGACGCGCCCTATTCAGTCTGTCGGGCTGTATATCCCCGGCGGGTCTGCGCCGCTGGTATCGACTGTATTAATGTTAGCGACACCGGCGCGTATTGCCGGATGCCAGAAAGTGGTTCTGTGTTCTCCGCCGCCGATTGCCGATGAAATTTTATATGCCGCGCAGCTTTGCGGCGTGGAAGAGGTGTATCAGCTGGGCGGTGCGCAGGCCATTGCCGCGCTGGCGTTCGGTACCGAAACCGTGCCGCGTGTGGCGAAAATCTTCGGGCCGGGCAATGCCTACGTCACCGAAGCCAAGCGTCAGGTTAGTCAGAGCCTGGACGGCGCGGCAATCGATATGCCAGCCGGGCCTTCAGAAGTGCTGGTGATTGCCGACAGTGGCGCAACACCTGATTTTGTCGCCTCTGATTTACTTTCCCAGGCAGAACACGGCCCGGACTCACAGGTAATTTTGCTGACGCCGGATTTGAAAATGGCGCAGGCGGTCGGCGAAGCCGTTGAACGTCAGTTGCAGACATTATCCCGCAGCGAGATTGCCCGTCAGGCACTGGCAAGCAGCCGGCTGATTGTGGCGAAAGACATCGCGCAGTGTATTGAAATCAGTAATGCATACGGTCCGGAGCACTTGATTTTGCAAACCCGTGAGCCGGAGCAACTGGTCGACAGTATCACCAGCGCCGGTTCAGTATTCCTCGGTGACTGGTCACCGGAATCAGCGGGCGATTATGCCTCCGGCACCAACCACGTCTTGCCGACTTACGGTTACACGGCCACCTGTTCCAGCCTCGGCCTGGCAGATTTCCAGAAACGCATGACCGTTCAGCAGTTAACGCCTGAAGGTTTGCTGGGACTGGCGAATACCATTGAAACCCTGGCGCAGGCTGAACAGCTTACCGCACATAAAAATGCCGTGACTTTGCGTGTGAAGGCTTTGAAGGAGCAACGCGATGAGCAATGAAAATAACCTCAGCGTTCAGGCGCTGGCACGAAAAAATGTCCGGGAACTGACACCGTATCAGTCTGCCCGCCGTCTGGGCGGCAACGGAGATGTCTGGCTTAACGCTAACGAATACGCCATCGCGCCACAGTTCGAACTGACGCAGCAAACCCTTAACCGTTATCCGGAATGTCAGCCTGCGGTGGTCATCAATCGCTACGCCGCTTACGCCGGTGTGGATCCGGAACAGGTGCTGGTCAGCCGCGGCGCAGATGAAGGCATCGAACTGTTGATCCGTGCATTCTGTGAACCGGGTAAAGACGCTATTCTTTATTGCCCGCCGACTTACGGGATGTACAGCGTCAGTGCCGAGACAATAGGCGTGGAAGGCCGGACCGTGGCCGCAAAAGCCGACTGGTCTTTGGATCTTCCGGCGATTGAAGCCGCACTGGAGGGCGTGAAACTGGTTTACGTGTGCAGCCCGAATAACCCGACCGGCAATATCATCGACCCGGATGAGATCCGGGCCGTGCTGGACATGACCCGCGGGCGCGCCATTGTGGCGGTCGATGAGGCGTATATCGAATTCTGCCCGCAGGCGACAGTTTCCGGCTGGTTACAGGAATATCCGCATCTGGCCATTTTGCGCACACTGTCCAAAGCGTTTGCCCTTGCCGGTCTGCGCTGCGGCTTTACACTCG
The DNA here is from genome assembly GCF_019049755.1 of Rahnella perminowiae. GTDB lineage: Bacteria > Pseudomonadota > Gammaproteobacteria > Enterobacterales > Enterobacteriaceae > Rahnella > Rahnella perminowiae. The sequence continues at coordinate 6,589 of NZ_JAFMOS010000444.1, read as the reverse complement.
CCAACAGCGACCTGATTGGCTTATTAATGAAAGTGATCGCGCCATATCCTTTATCTACGCCGGTGGCCGATATTGCCGCACAGGCCCTGAGCCCGGAAGGACTGGCGTTAATGCGCCAGCGTGTCACTGAAATAACAGAAAACCGTACATGGTTGCTGGAAGAACTGAAAAAATGTGTCTGTGTAGAAGAGGTTTTTGCCAGTGACACTAACTACGTGCTTGCACGCTTCTCCGCTTCAAGCGCCGTATTTAAAAACCTCTGGGATCAGGGCATTATCCTGCGTGACCAGAACAAGCAACCGGGACTTTCCGGCTGCCTGCGTATTACTATCGGTACACGGACAGAGCTGCAACGCGTGATTACTGCCCTGCAACTGTTACCGGCGGCCACCGCCACGACCTTCAATAAAAATCAAAATAGCCCCCGCAAGGAGCACATGTGAGCCAGAGTCCGTTATTGCAAAAAACACTGTTTATCGACCGCGACGGTACCCTGATTTCCGAACCACCTGAAGATTTTCAGGTCGACCGTCTGGACAAACTGGCCCTCGAACCGGGTGTCATTCCGGCGTTATTAGCGCTGCAAAATGCCGGCTTTAAGCTGGTGATGATCACCAATCAGGACGGTCTGGGCACGGCCAGTTTCCCGCAGGAAACGTTCGACCCGCCACACAACCTGATGATGCAGATACTGACTTCTCAGGGCATCGTTTTCGATGACGTGTTGATTTGTCCGCATCTGCCCGCCGATCACTGTGATTGCCGTAAACCGAAAACTAAACTGGTGGCGGGTTATCTGGAAAGCGGTGTACTGGACACGGCAAACAGCTATGTGATTGGTGATCGTGACACGGATATCCAGCTGGCCGCCAATATGGGCATCACCGGGCTGCGTTATCAGCGTGATACGCTGAACTGGGCCAGTATTACCGAACAGCTGACCAAACGTGACCGTCATGCAAAAGTAAACCGCGTGACCCGCGAAACGGCAATTGAAGTGGATGTCTGGCTCGATCGCGAAGGCGAAAGCAAAATCCGCACCGGCGTCGGCTTCTTTGACCATATGCTGGATCAGATTGCCACGCACGGCGGTTTTCGCATGAACATCGAAGTGAAAGGTGATTTGTATATCGACGATCACCACACGGTGGAAGACACCGCGCTGGCGCTGGGCGAAGCCCTGAACAAAGCGCTGGGCGATAAACGCGGTATCGGCCGTTTTGGGTTTGTGCTGCCGATGGATGAATGTCTGGCCCGCTGTGCACTGGATATCTCCGGGCGTCCGCACCTTGAATACAAAGCTGAATTTAACTATCAGCGCGTCGGTGACCTGAGCACGGAAATGGTCGAACACTTCTTCCGTTCACTGTCTTATGCGATGGCCTGTACCCTGCACCTGCGAACCAAAGGTAAGAACGATCACCACCGTGTTGAGAGCCTGTTTAAAGCCTTTGGCCGCACACTGCGCCAGGCAATTCGTGTCGATGGCAACACCCTGCCGAGTTCGAAAGGAGTGCTGTGATGAATGTCGTTATCCTTGATACCGGCTGCGCCAATCTCTCCTCCGTGAAATATGCGGTTCAGCGCCTGGGCTATGAGCCTGTGGTGAGTCGCTCCCCCGAGATTGTGTTGCAGGCTGACAAATTATTTTTACCGGGCGTTGGCACGGCACAGGCCGCCATGGAACAGCTCGAACAACGTGAGCTGATCGGGCTTATCAAAGCCTGCACTCAACCGGTACTGGGTATTTGCCTGGGCATGCAACTGCTGGCCTCTTCCAGTGAAGAGAATGGCGGTATTGATACGCTGGGTATTATCGACACCCCCGTGCAACGCATGCCTGATTTCGGTTTGCCGCTGCCGCATATGGGCTGGAATCAGGTCACAGCCAATGCCGACAGCCATTTATTCCGCGGCATTGATGAAAATGCCTACTTCTATTTCGTCCACGGATTTGCGATGCCGGTATGCGAAAATACGGTTGCCCAGACACTTTACGGTGAGCCCTTCAGTGCTGCTGTACAAAAAGATAATTTCTTTGGCGTGCAGTTTCATCCCGAGCGTTCCGGTGCCGCAGGCGCCCGGTTGCTGAAAAACTTTCTGGAGATGTAAACAGCATGATTATTCCCGCTTTGGATTTGATCGAAGGCAGTGTGGTGCGTTTGCATCAGGGCGATTACGGGCAGCAACGTGACTACGGTAATGATCCGTTACTGCGCTTACAGGATTATCAGCAGCAAGGCGCACAGGTTCTGCATCTGGTCGATTTAACCGGCGCAAAAGATCCGGCAGCACGTCAGATCCCTTTGCTTACTCAATTACTGGCTGGCGTTTGTGTACCGGTGCAGGTGGGAGGGGGTATCCGTAACGCGCAGGATGTCGAAGCCCTGCTCAAAGCTGGCGCAACCCGCGTGGTGGTAGGTTCAACTGCGGTTAAAGATCCGGCGACCGTACAGGGCTGGTTCAGCCGTTTCGGCGCGGATGCGCTGGTGCTGGCACTGGATGTCCGCATTGATGCCGAAGGCACCAAAAATGTGGCCATCAGCGGCTGGCAGGAAAATTCTAATATCACGCTGGAACAGGTCGTCGGGCAATACCTGCCGTTCGGCCTGAAACATGTGCTGTGCACCGATATTTCCCGTGACGGCACGCTGGCGGGTTCCAATGTGGAACTTTATCGTGAAGTGACCGCACGTTATCCGCAGGTAGCGTTTCAGGCTTCCGGCGGCATCGGTTCGCTGGATGATATCGCAGCATTGCGTGACAGCGGCGTGGAAGGCGTGATTGTCGGGCGTGCATTGCTCGACGGTAAATTTAATGTGACGGAGGCAATTTCATGCTGGCAAAACGGATAATCCCCTGCCTCGACGTTAAAGACGGTCAGGTCGTCAAAGGCGTACAGTTCCGCAACCACGAAATCATCGGCGATATTGTGCCACTCGCGCAACGCTATGCGCAGGAAGGTGCGGACGAACTGGTATTCTACGACATCACTGCCTCAAGCGATGGTCGTGTTGTGGATAAAAGCTGGGTATCGCGCGTGGCGGAAGTCATCGACATCCCCTTCTGTGTGGCGGGCGGTATTAAGAGCCTGGAAGATGCCAGCCAGATTTTGCAGTTCGGCGCGGATAAAATTTCCATAAACTCCCCTGCACTGGCGGATCCGACGCTGATCACCCGCCTTGCCGACAGGTATGGTGTACAGTGTATCGTTGTCGGTATCGATACGTGGCATGATGCAGAGACGGGAACTTATCAGGTTCATCAGTTTACCGGCGATGAAGCACGCACCAAAATCACCACATGGCAGACCATCGACTGGGTGAAGGAAGTGCAGGAACGTGGTGCTGGTGAAATCGTTCTGAATATGATGAATCAGGATGGCGTGCGTAACGGTTATGATCTTGAGCAACTGAAGATGATCCGCGAAGTATGCCATGTTCCGCTGATCGCTTCAGGCGGCGCGGGCACCATGCCGCACTTCCTCGACGCCTTCCGGGAAGCACAGGTCGACGGTGCACTGGCCGCCTCCGTGTTCCACAAACAAATTATTAATATCGGCGAGCTAAAAAGCTACTTAGCCGAAAATGGCGTGGAGATCCGCTTGTGAGTAATCAGGATGTAAAAACCGGTCTGCTGACCGGTGAACAAATTAACCAGCTCGACTGGGAAAAAGTGGATAACCTGATGCCAGCCATCATTCAGCACGCGGTATCGGGCGAAGTGCTGATGCTCGGGTATATGAATCAGGAGGCGCTGAATGTCACGCAGTCTTCCGGCAAAGTGACATTTTATTCACGCACCAAAGCGCGTCTGTGGACCAAAGGCGAAACGTCAGAAAACTATCTGAATGTTGTCAGCATCACGCCGGATTGCGATAACGACACGCTGCTGGTGCTGGTCAATCCGGTTGGCCCGACCTGCCATAAAGGCAATAACAGCTGCTTCCACCCTGCTGAAACCGACTGGGCGTTTTTATATCAGCTGGAAGAACTGCTGGCCTCGCGCAAAACGGCCGACCCGGAAAGTTCGTATACTGCCAAACTCTACGCCAGCGGCACCAAACGCATCGCACAAAAAGTGGGTGAAGAAGGTGTGGAAACCGCGCTGGCCGCCACCGTCAACGACCGCTTTGAACTGAAAAACGAAGCCTCAGATCTGATCTATCACCTGCTGGTCTTACTGCAGGATCAGGATCTGAACCTGAGCGCAGTCATTGATAATCTGCGTCAGCGTCATAAGAAATAACGGCGCCGTTCAAACGTAAATATTCAGACGTAAAAAAGCCGCCTTTGCTGATGCATCGGCGGCTTTTTTGTCACGGTCAACAACCCTGCGGCGCGCTTAACACGCGCCGGTCAGGCAATTAATCCAACCATTCGGTGTGGAATACGCCGTCTTTATCGGTACGTTTGTAAGTATGCGCACCGAAGTAGTCACGCTGTGCCTGGATCAGGTTAGCAGGCAGTACCGCTGAACGGTAGCTGTCGTAGTAGTTGATCGCAGCAGAGAATGTAGGCGTCGGGATACCGTTCTGAACAGCATAAGAGACGACATCTCGCAGCGCTTGCTGATATTCATCAGCGATATTTTTGAAGTACGGTGCCAGCAACAGGTTAGCGATAGATGCATTTTCAGCATACGCATCGGTAATTTTCTGCAGGAACTGTGCGCGGATGATACAACCAGCACGGAAGATCTTGGCGATCTCACCGTAGTTCAGATCCCAGTTGTTCTCGTCTGACGCAGCTTTGAGCTGTGAGAAACCTTGCGCATAAGAAACAAGCTTGCCCAGATACAGAGCGCGACGCACTTTCTCGATGAATTCAGCTTTATCACCGGAGAAGGCTTTCACCGCCGGGCCGGACAATACTTTAGAAGCCGCAACACGCTGGTCTTTCAGGGAAGACAGGTAACGGGCAAACACGGACTCCGTGATCAGGGTCAGTGGCTCGCCCAGATCCAGTGAACTCTGGCTGGTCCATTTACCGGTACCTTTGTTTGCTGCTTCGTCCAGAATCACATCAACCAGATATTTACCGTCTTCGTCTTTCTTGGTGAAGATATCTTTGGTGATGTCGATCAGGTAGCTGCTCAGCTCGCCTTTGTTCCAGTCAGCGAAGGTGGTAGCCAGCTCTTCATTGCTCAGATTCAGCGACTGTTTCAAAAGGGAATAGGCTTCGGCGATCAACTGCATGTCACCATATTCGATACCGTTATGAACCATCTTGACGTAGTGACCCGCACCGTCTGCACCGATGTAAGCTACGCAGGCATCGCCATCTTCAGCACGCGCTGCAATCTTCTCAAGAATCGGTGCCACCAGCGCGTACGCCTCTTTCTGGCCGCCAGGCATAATGGACGGGCCTTTCAGTGCGCCCTCTTCACCGCCGGAAACACCGGTACCGATGAAGTTGAAACCTTGCTCGGACAGTTCGCGGTTACGGCGAATCGTGTCTTTATAATAGGTGTTGCCGCCATCGATCAGGATGTCGCCTTTATCCAGGTGCGGAGTCAGGGATGCGATGGTTTTGTCAGTTGCTTCACCGGCTTTCACCATCAGCAAGATACGACGAGGTTTTTCCAGTGAGTCAACAAACTCTTCGACGGTGTAGTGCGGAACAAGGTTTTTACCCGGATTTTCAGCGATAACTTCATCAGTCTTGTCGCCGGAACGGTTAAAAATGGAAACGGAATAACCACGGCTTTCGATGTTAAGCGCGAGGTTACGGCCCATTACCGCCATACCGACTACGCCGATCTGTTGTTTGGACATTAGCAACTCCTGTCTGAAATAGTTGATCGCCCGGTTTTTAGTCTAAACCCCTGTAAACAGTGAGTTTACCTGCACCGGACCATACAAATGAACACAAGCATTGTACATGAGAAAGGCGATGGGTGAACCTATCGCAGCCATAACAATATTCTGATCGCACATGCCTGCCCTTGTCTGCTTCGCCTTCTCAGAGGCCGGGTTTACTTTACCGGTAACATCTCAGGAATGCAGGTAAAAAAGAGCTTTTACAGGCAATCAAGAGCTCAGATGCTTATCGCCGCTGAGTCCTGCTCATCAGAGGATGCATACAGCCTGTCCGCCAGCATTTTTTTCTCATGATTAACGCGTCCGAAATCAATCAGGAACGCAGGACCGTGATTTTCAAAAAAAGAGTCAAGATTTAACGATTCTTCCCCCAGCTTTAAAAAAGACCAGTCAGTCACATACTTCAGACTATCGAATTTATTTTTATAATATTCTGACCAATAAAAGGACGTGCCTGACAATCCAACACTGGAAACGATAAGTTGAAAATGGAACCGGGTAGACAGGAAGAAATCTTTCATGGAAAACTGCAAGCCATGTTTCCAAATCGTTTCAAAAAACACCATTTCTATGCTGGGGAACTTTTGTTTAAGTCTCTTATAGAAATAGCCATCGGAGCCAGGTCTGAACTCATAAAAACGTATCAATGAATCTGGAAACTTTTGAATAAAAGCACCTATTGCCGCTTCAACCTGCTCCATAAAACGTATTTCATTTTCGTCACCTTCAGAAAATTCATTATGAAGGCATAACCGGAGTACAGGATTG
>NZ_JAFMOS010000445.1 GCF_019049755.1 Rahnella perminowiae | reverse complement strand
TAATAATACTCTTGTGAGCAATAAATTTGACTATAATTTGATCAAAACTCTGGTCCTGGTTTATGAAACCAAAAGCATGAGTAAATCGGCGAAAGCACTGGGGCTTTCTTCCCCAACGCTGACCTATGCATTAAACAAATTGCGTGATTACTATAACGATCCGTTATTCATCAAATCCTCCAGAGGGCTTAAAGCGACGCCCGTTGCCAATCAGCTATATCCGAATTTCAAGAAAATTGACGAAGACATTGCGAGCTCCGTGATGATAAGCGGCAAAAATCATCCTGAGGTTGCTGATGTTATCATCAGAACTAATACTATGGTTGAATATTTCCTGATGGATAAACTGCTAAAAAATAATAAATTGCGGGAAGGTATTAATTTCACGTTTAATAACCGGATCATGCTTGAAGAACAACGACTCACCGCACTGGTCTCACGGGAGGTGGATATTGATATTGGCTCGGCCATAAAGCATAACCACTCGTTTATTTCTACCCGTATCGCACAATCAAAAATTATTGGCTTATGCCGTCAGGGACATCCGCGGATTAAAGAAAATTTAAGCCTGGAACAGTGGATGAAAGAAGAGCATGCCGTACTCAGTTCTGCTGAAACACACGCCTATCTGCCAGAGAAATTATATGCAAATTTCCATCGGCGAAATATCCGTTACCGCTCAAACTCATTGCTTAATATGCTGCATTGCATAGAGAAAAGCGACTTTGTTATGTTCTTCCCGGAGTTCCTGCTGAAACATATTCCGCACTATTTTAATTTGCAAACGGTTGCTATACCCTGGATGGAAAAAGATACGCTGGATGTTTATGCCTATATTCATAGCAAGGCAAAAAATGACGAACGACTGCTGCATATAATTGATTTACTGAAAATGTAGAAGTGAGAAAACTCACCCTTGCGCGCAAAAACGGAAGGGATTCTTTGTTATTTCACCGCCTCTTCCGTCACCGGCAACGGCCTTTGAAATCGTCCGCCATTGCCATTTTCAGTAACAAATCATGGCCGACATAATTGCTCCAGTTGAAGGAATTTTGTAGAACCACTACCGCATTTTTATGCTTTTTATCGAAGCCAATATAACTGGAATACCCACCGATATAGCCGACCTGATAAGTAATAATCTGTCCATCTTTATAATCTGTGACCCAGGCGATGTTAGCGGCTTCCATTTCTCTCTGGAAATAAATCTTTTCCGTGGTCTGAATAGCGGCACTGAGAGCCGCAGATTGTGAATCATCAATATGCGCCCGCAAATATTTCAGCAAATCATCAGCATTACTGTAAAGGCTGGCCGCCGCCACCATATTGTTCGAGAAATGCCAGTCAGGCACCACGTCGCCACGGCGGATAAGTTTAGGCTGATCCCCTGCATGACCAATCGCGCGGTACGGATAGGTTTTTAACTGGCTGGCATAAAAACTGGTGTTACCCATTTTTAAGGAATCAAAAATAAAGGTATAAGATAATTGCTGAATATCTTCACCGGTTTTTAATTTCAAAATATAACCGAGCAGTGCATAGCCTAAATTAGAATATTGTGGCTGACGTAATAACGGCCTTTTAAAAGACGACAGGTCATCGACCACGGCATCGCTGTCCAGCTCATGATAGAAATTGTCGCCGGTATATAAATACTTAAGGAAACTTTCCAGCATATCTTTGGTCATGTTCTGACGGGGCAAACCCGAAGTGTGCGTCGCCAGTTGCAGCAGGGTGATTTTTTTGGCGTCCTCGCTCAGCGGGGTATTTTTTGGCAGGAGATCCACCAGTTTGTCATCCCACTTAAGCTGTCCTTTATCGACCAGCCCCGCCACCACTTCTCCCGTCACACCTTTACTGACCGAACCGAGTGCAAACAGGGTTTCGCCATCAATCCTGTAACCGTTCACCGCGTTGGTATAACCATAGCCCCAGGTTCTGGCCGCGCCGTTATTTCTGATGATCCCGATCGCCATGCCGCTGGATTTTTCTTTGTGCAGGTACCGCCGGGCTACGGTATCCACCATATCGTCAAGATTTTGGCTACAGGCCAGCTGCTTCACTTCATGCGGATTTTCATCAACCTGCATATCGGAAAGTGTGCCGCACGCTGTCAGAAGCAGTGGAAGCATGATAATTAAGCCCGAAAATCGTCCCGTGATTCTTTTCATTTTATTGATTTATAAAGATAAATAGCACGGTGGCAATTATGCATAAACATCAGGTGACCTTGTGACAGAGAAAGAGACATGCCGGATGGGCGTGGGCAGGTCGCAGACTGTGTTATTTCCTCGCGCTTTTCAATGAGAAATTGCCGTGTTCCTGATGTTCTTTTTAACAACCTTCCTGATCCGTCGGAAATGATTCAAAAACCGATCCAATGAGAATGAAAAATCTCTTTAGATGCATAAAAAATCATTCGCAACATTATTTATGAACATTTTATTAACGTAAATTATTGAATTAGATCGGTTTAATTAACGTTAACGCAATTTTTGCCGATAACCGTGATTCACATCCTGTCTTTTTCCTGAAGGCGGGACTTTTAAAATCAGGGGAAAATATGAACATCACAAAACGTCTTTTACTGACGTTCTCGCTGCTTTCTGCGGCCCTTATCTCAATGGGCGTCGTCGCAATCATGTTGATTTCGGGTTTCCAGGACCGGTTTGAATATGTTCAGGTCAATACGATCCCTTCAATTAAGGATCTCAATAATCTTATTGATCAAAGCAATAAGCTTTCTCTCACCCTCTATAAACATCAGAGCCAGACCGATAACGGTAAAATGCCTGAAGTAGAAACCCGCATTCAGCAGCAGATTGCCGGGCTAAAAACGCTGACGGATTATTATCTGCAGCACAACATCTCAGATGCTGAAGATGAAAGGCTGACACACGTGGCTTTTGACAATATTCGTAAAGTGGAAGAGAAACTTCCCGCCTTTCTGACCTCTTCACGAGCGCATCAGGACGATGTCACTCTGGCAATGATTGAGGGCGACGACAGTATCGGCGGGGCTATCCGTCAGCTCATCGCCGATTATCGCAAACAGCTTACCTTAAATATCAACATCGGTGAGGGGCTGCGGGCCATCAACCACAGCATTTTCAACACCACATTGTGGGGAATGGGCGGCAGCGTGACGATCATTATTCTGCTGTTGGGATCCTTCGCACTGGCCACCATCCGTCGGGTACGAAAAAGCCTGCTGGACATCGGCGGGATTATGGCCGTCGCCAGCGAGCGGCTGGATCTGACCGTAAGCGCCGATGACAGCCGTCATGATGAAGTGGGCAATATGGCCCGCGCGTTCAATAGTCTGATGCAACGCGTATCCGGAGCGCTGCTGTCTGTGAGCGCGGCTTCCCAGTCCGTCAGCAGCGCCTCGGCACAAATCGCGGCCGGTAACGAAGATCTCTCCTCGCGCACCGAGCAGCAAGCAGCTTCTCTGGAACAAACGGCCGCCAGCATGACCGAGCTGAGCGAGACGGTTCGCCAGACGGCTGACAACACGCGTCAGGCCAGCCAGCTGGCGGGTAACATGAATGCACTGTCGGAGAAAAGTGCATCATCACTTGAGACGATGCTGGGTACGATGGGTGATATCCGCAGCAGTTCACGCAAAGTCACTGAGATCATCACGCTTATCGAGGGCATCGCCTTCCAGACCAATATTCTGGCGTTAAATGCCGCCGTGGAAGCGGCACGTGCCGGTGAGCACGGTAAAGGCTTTGCTGTTGTTGCAGGAGAGGTCAGAAATCTTTCTCAACGTTCGACCACCGCCGCGCGTGAGATAAAAGAACTGATCGACCTTTCCTACAGCCTGATCGAAGCCGGTGCCCATCAGGCGGGCGATGTCGGCGAGAACATGAACTCCATGGGTAATGCCATCCGTCAGGTGACTGATTTGGTCAACGAGATTGCCGCTGCGGCAACAGAGCAGAGTCAGGGGATTTCTCAGGTACATCAGGCGGTCAATCAGATGGATGACGTGACTCAGCAGAACGCCGCGCTGGTAGAGGAAGCCTCTTCAGCCTCGCGCTCGTTGCAGGATCAGGCTGACGGCCTGGCGAGACTGGTCGGCGAATTCCGTCTCAGCGACGCCACGGCTCAGCATCAGTCCCGGGCAAAACCGGCGCGGGCACTAGCCGCCCTTCCACGCACGGAAAAGCCGGGTGCGCACTCCACAAATGAGTCCGACTGGCAAAGCTTCTGATCAGGCTTTTGCCGTCGTCTCGTTACCGGGAGAACGTCATTATGGAAAATCTTCAGGAGCATGCCGGCCATCTGGAAAAACACAGGGCGCTGATCGAGAGCTTCGAACAGATGGTGGTGCTGGTGAATCAGCTTGCTACGGGAGAATACCGTTCACTGGATTTGTACATTAATAACTGCCGACATTTCCGCGATCGCAGTCTGGAAGTTCAGGCGGTGCTGGCAGATAAGCGTTTTGAAACCTACCTGATGCGCAATGATATTACGCTGTATTACAGCATTCACAGCGTAAATATGGCCTTCGGCATGATGACCAATATGCTGGAAAATTTGAAAGGTTTTTTGTCCTGAGAAGGTGTTACCGGGGGACTCCAAAACGCCAGTCAGGCTGCCGTTCACGACAGGAGACTATGAGTTCAAAGTGACCGTATCCTAAAAGTACGTTTTAGCTGACCCCGCTACCTCAGAAAGGGTGGCGGGGTTTCTTGTGGTTCGTATCATTGGGTTTTACGCGTAGACTGCCCAACCTCACAAACCCGCTGTGATTATCCCGTAATAAAAACAATACCGCCCACAGGTGGCATTAAAACATCTGGACAGATAAACGCGGCAAGCCGCTAGCCTGCTTATGCAACCCAGCGGCCTTGCTCACCGGCGTGAACCGCTCGCTAAACACGACATAGGATCTGTCGGTCAGTGGCGACCACTACCCTATGTCGTGTTTTTCTGCTTTTGAGGGGGGAGATTTTCCTGTTTGACATCAAAATTAGATTTTTTGTCGAGGTGCTCTGGATCACGAACTTTAATGTCTCAAATGCAGGTGAGATCACCAACTATTTATTCAGATCACCATTTTTATTATTGCAAAACACCACCAGATCCTGCGCACAGGCCCACGCCGAACTCCACGCCCACTGGAAGTTATATCCACCCAGCCAGCCGGTGACATCCACTACTTCACCGATAAAATACAAGCCCGGCACCTTAGCGGCGGCCATAGTTTTGGACGACAACTCTTTGGTATCGACGCCGCCAAGCGTCACCTCTGCCGTGCGGTAACCTTCGGTGCCGTTGGGCTGAACCTGCCAGTTTTGCAGTTGTTCAACCAGTTCCACCTGCTGCGGCACATTCAGCTGTTTCAGCGTGACGTCCGGCAACTGACCCAGCGTTTGCAGGCACTCCACCAAACGTTTCGGCAGTTGCATCGCCAGCGTATTTTTCAGGCTCTGGTTCGGGTGTTCCTGACGCTGCGTATTCAGAAACGCCGCCAGATCCACATCAGGAAGTAAGTTAACGCTCACAAACTCACCCGGCTGCCAGTAGCTCGAAAGCTGTAAAACTGCCGGACCGGACATGCCACGATGGGTGAAAAGAATGCTTTCACGGAAAACCGTGCCGTCTTGCGCAGTCAGAACCGCAGGCACTGACACGCCGGAAAGCGTCTGCAAATGATCGAGCAGCGGTTTGTGCAGGGTAAACGGCACCAGACCGGCGCGGGTCGGCAGCACTTTCAGGCCAAACTGTTCCGCCAGACGGTAACCGAAGGGTGTCGCGCCCAGCCCCGGCATGGAAAGCCCGCCGCTGGCAATAACAAGTGAGTGAGTGCTTACAGTTGAGCCATTCACCTTGATGACAAAGCCATTTTCGGTTTTCTGCACATCGGAAATCTCGCTGCGCAGGCGTACATCGACGTTGCCCTGCTCGCATTCTTTATCGAGCATGCTGACGATTTGCTGTGCCGAGTCGTCGCAGAACAACTGCCCGAGGGTTTTCTCGTGCCAGGCGATGCCGTAACGGTTGACCATATCGATGAAATCCCACTGGGTATAACGCGCCAGCGCGGATTTACAAAAATGCGGATTTTCGGAAAGATAGGCAGCGGGTTCAGCATAAAGGTTGGTGAAATTGCAGCGTCCGCCGCCTGACATCAAAATTTTGCGTCCGGTTTTTTTGCCGTTATCCAGCAGCAGAACCCGGCAGCCACCTTGTCCGGCCTGCGCCGCGCAGAACATGCCTGCCGCACCTGCACCAATGACTACCACATCAACCTGTTCCACTTTCGGCCTCTCTTTTACGGAAATTCAACTACGTTTTACATAAGGTTCGCCCTGTTTACCGGGGCGTTGAGCCGCGGATTGTAAGGGACAGGCGCCTGTTAAACCAGCCAACAGACCGTTTCCTGAACGTCGTAAGTAAATGTTTCAATCACCAAAGGAGGAATAACTTTTTGATAAATAAAAACTTAACCAAATCCAGGGTAGATATTGGACTGTTTTTAGTCAAAAAAATGTCATATTTTCCTTTTCCCCTCCCCCTGTTCTCGCAGATAATGCGCGGCGTTCATGACCACTAACTGGCGTAACAATTATGCTGCATCTATTTGCCGGATTGGATATTCATACCGGTTCGTTATTGATTCTCGCGTTACTGTTTGTTCTGTTCTATGAAGCCATTAACGGCTTCCATGATACGGCCAACGCAGTGGCAACCGTCATCTATACCCGGGCAATGCGTTCGCAATTAGCGGTCGTGATGGCAGGGGTATTTAACTTCTTTGGCGTCCTGCTCGGTGGTTTGAGTGTGGCTTATGCCATCGTTCATTTACTGCCAACTGATTTGCTGCTCAACGTGGGTTCTGCTCATGGCCTTGCCATGGTGTTTTCTATGTTACTGGCGGCGATCATCTGGAACCTTGGCACCTGGTATTTCGGCCTGCCGGCGTCCAGTTCTCATACCCTGATCGGCGCCATCATTGGCGTAGGGCTGACCAATGCATTAATGACTCACACCTCTGTGGTCGATGCGTTAAACATCCCCAAAATGATCGGTATTTTTGCCTCACTGATCGTCTCCCCGCTGGTCGGGATGATTATGGCAGGTACCATGATTTTCCTGCTGCGCCGTTACTGGAGTGGCAACAAGAAACATGCACGTATCCACCTGACCCCTGCTGAACGGGAAAAGAAAGATGGCAAGAAAAAGCCGCCATTCTGGACACGTATCGGCCTGATCCTGTCGGCTATCGGCGTGAGTTTCTCTCATGGCGCTAATGATGGTCAGAAAGGTATTGGCCTGATCATGCTGGTTCTGATTGGTGTGGCTCCGGCGGGTTTTGTGCTGAACATGAGTGCAACCGGTTACGACATTACCCGTACCCGCGACGCCGTGACCCACCTCGGACAGTATTATCAGCAACATGCTGATGCCGTACCGCATGTGGTAGCACTGACACCGATAGTGCCTGCACCTGATGTTAATATCGCACCGACTGACGAGCCCAAAGTGTTCCACTGCGACAGCAGCCACGCACTTGACGCCATTGGTCGTGCGCAAAGCCTGCTGACTAATCTGCAATCTTATAGCGACCTGTCACCGGACGAACGCAGCCATATGCGTCGCCTGCTGATGTGTGTTTCTGATACTGCGGATAAAGTGGCGAAGCTGCCGGAAACTTCCGCCGCAGATAAACGCTTCCTCGGCGAGCTGAAAACCGACATTCTGCAAACCGTCGAATATGCACCTATCTGGATCATTATCGCGGTAGCGCTGGCGCTGGCACTGGGTACCATGATTGGCTGGAAACGTGTTGCGACCACCATCGGTGAGAAGATTGGTAAGAAAGGCATGACTTACGCACAGGGGCTGTCAGCACAGCTTACTGCGGCAGTGTCCATCGGCGTAGCCAGCTACACCGGCATGCCAGTTTCCACCACGCATGTGTTGTCGTCTGCCGTCGCGGGCACCATGATTGTCGATGGCGGCGGTGTGCAGTCGAAAACCGTGAAAAACATCGCGATGGCGTGGATATTAACCCTGCCGGTGTCGATTGTGCTTTCCGGTGTCCTGTACTGGATTGCCCTGAAGCTGATCTGATGCTTGTCTGACAGGCAGTAAAAAGGCGACCTTGCTCAGCAGGTCGCCTTTTTTGTTTCCTTTTTCACACATCCTCCCTAATTCATAACCAAAGTAATTGGAGTTGCAGCAAGGCAGCAAACGAGAGAATCCCGATGAGCTGACACAGGTCAGTGATTCGGGTGAACGAGAGCCGCTAACGCCGCTGCAGCTTCAAGTACGAAGGGTATGCTAATACCAGATAAGCATGGCTAACATACTGATTAATATTAAACCGACCAGTGCCGTAGTCAGGATAAACTGACCGCGAACCCGCTCACAACGGCGAATAAACTCAGGATCGTGATGTTCAACGTAGCGCTGAGCATAAATATAGCGTACCAACCTTATTTGCTTGCCAGGCTGACCGTGAGCCGTAAAAAACCCTCCGCCATCGACGTACTGATACAACAGCGGATCGCACCCCCGCAGAACCACCAGCAATGCGCGCAAAGAAGAGTAATAGCGCAGCATATTCACTACACATACAAAACATAAAGCCCAAAACAGCGCAACGGGACTGATCATGATTCCCCCTCAAGGCGAACTGACACCGCGCAATGCGCCCGTCATGCTGGCACACACCCGGCGTTTCGCCCTGCCTTTCCGCAATTTCACACCCCCGGGCTACCTTCGCCCGCCCTCTTTTCGTACCACAGAAGATTGCCAAAGCAGGAGACGCCTGCATTATTGAGTGTAGGAAACGAATCCGAAACTGTTCATATTATTTATATCTATGGATTCTCAGATAAGGAAATGGGATCTGTATGCTTGATTTATTTAACCATTTTGGCGCTATACTGACGTCATGACATCCGCATGATGCTGATATTGCTATTAACCGACTTATGGAAGGAGTTTTCTTATGGCTTACAAACACATACTTATTGCTGTGGACCTGTCGCCGGAGAGCAAAGTTCTGGTCGAGAAAGCCGTTTCCATGGCGCGCCCGTATAACGCCAAAGTGTCCCTGATCCACGTTGATGTGAACTATTCAGACCTGTATACGGGTCTTATCGACGTTAACCTGGGCGACATGCAGAAACGTATTTCCGAAGAAACCCATCACGCGTTGAACGAACTGTCGCAAAATGCCGGCTATCCGATTTCGGAGACCCTCAGCGGCAGCGGTGATCTGGCGCAGGTGCTGGTAGATGCCATCAACAAATATGGCGTGGACTTAGTGCTGTGCGGCCATCATCAGGATTTCTGGAGCAAGCTGATGTCCTCAGCACGCCAGTTGATTAACACCGTTCATATCGACATGCTGATCGTGCCATTGCGCGATGAGGAAGAAGAAGCGTAAGAGGCGTTGCTGTTAATATTGTAAACAAGCCCGCTGGTTTTCACCTGCGGGCTTTTTTTGTCTTTTTGCCTGGAGAATACGGGTCGATTCCTGAACAAAGGATTAATCTGTATATACAGAATAGGTG
>NZ_JAFMOS010000446.1 GCF_019049755.1 Rahnella perminowiae | reverse complement strand
ACAACCTGCCTGGGCAAAAATCGTCAAAGAAGTATTAAGAACGCTGTTTTTCTTTAACAGTAACTTGCGTCAGAAAGCCATTTATTCCATCGACAAAATCTGGCGTATTAACCCCAACATCCGCAAAATTCACTCCCTGCTTGAACTCGGTCAGTTTGACATTCTGTATATGAATAATCAGCCCAGCTCGAATGTTGAAGGCTATTATTCTACTGCCGGTTTACCCACAGAAATCGTACAACATTGTCGTATTGAGCCGGTGCTCAGCCGGGAAATTGTGCGTATCGTTAACCAGTTCTGCCACAGCATTATCTCTGTTTCTCAGGGTGTGCAGGAACAACTGCTCAAACGCGGTGTACGCAAGGAGTTATGTTTTACCGTTTTTAATGGCATTGATATTCATCAGCCATTGCCTGACGGCAATAAAATCCGGGAAGAATTAGCGGCAGACAACGATACGTTCATCTTTGGCAGTATCGGTTCTCTGATTAACCGCAAAGCCCATCACTTCACGTTACTGGCGCTGGACAAATTTAACCGCGCATTTCCGGAAGCTAAATGGAAAATGGTGTTTGTGGGTGAAGGCCCGAACTTACGCCGTCTCATTCAGCAAGCTTCGGCTCTGAATATGATGGATAAAGTCATATTCACAGGCTTTCAGAGCAATGCGCTGGAATACCTGTCCGCGTTTGATACCTTTATTTTGGGTTCAAAAAGTGAGGGCCTGCCACGGGTCGTGTTGGAATCGATGCTGCTAAAAACACCTGTGATTGGATCGAATGTCACCGGAACGGCCGAACTGATTAAAAATGCAGAAACCGGCATGTTATTTGAGTATGGCGATATTGAAATGCTCTTTAACCATATGAAAACACTGTATCTCAATGCCCATCTGAGAAATGAAATCGCAGAGCAGGCAAACCTGATTGTTCGCGAAAAATTTGCAATTGAAAAATATGTCTCAGGCGTTGAAACCGTTTTAAGCAGTGTGAAAAAGAAACAAGGCTGAATATGTTCAAATTTCTAAATCCAAAATATCGTCACATACTTTCGCGCCATAATTTGCCGTATACCGATACCGTCACGCCAGACAAACCCAAAAACAGTGTTACGTCAGTAGTGATCCCTTCTGCAGGGGCCGACTATATTGAAGAGGCGTGTCTGTGTGCAGAATTTGCCGATAAATTCGCGACCGCATTACAGGAAATCGTGATTGTTACCGATCAGGATGCCAGCCATTTCCGCCCGTTGCCTGAGAAAGTCCGCATCGTCACGCTTAACCCTGAGACCAAATCCGGTGATTATCGTTATAAACAAATTTATCTCAGCCGCCTGATCAAACTGATGGCACCTTTGCAGGCCAAAACTGACGGTATTTTGATGATCGATTCCGATCTGAATTTACTCAAAATGCCTGAAATTCAGTTACATGAAAATCACATTTACTCAAGTTTCCGCCAGGGAAAGATGATTGCCAAACTGGACGGTTGTGATCCTGAGATAATCCCGGCGTATTACAAAAACAGCGTGCGCCCTTATATTGTTGATCATGTCAACGGCGCTTTCTTAGCCGCCACCCGTAAAACCTGGGAGCGTTTGTGCCCGCTGTGGATTATGTTTTTCAGAGATACCTGGAACCTTCTGCCAGACAATCAGCCACCGACTGATCAGCTACCTCTGGCCGCCATGCTGGATACACTGGATATCAAAAGCGTCAATCTGGGCGACTGGATGAACTGGCCGGTATCGAAAAAAATTGGCGGTACGCCATCGGTTATCCCGAAAGAAGTGATTGGCGCTCATGGCGGCTTCCCGCTGACAGAATGGCAAAAGTATCTGGCTTCACCGGATAATGAACTGTTATTCAAAGGGCAGGATTACACCCGTAAAGTACGTTATCTGACGGATGCCGAGAAAAAAACGGCCGATCCTGCGGCGTAACAACTGCGCCATTTTCAGCAAAAAGCCCGCTATTTCAGCGGGCTTTTTTCGTTCCCGGCGTACCGGATTACCAGTTGAGTATCACTTTGCCTGAATGCCCGGAGCGCATTGCATCAAACCCTTTCTGGAATTCATCAATAGGAAAATGGTGCGTAATGAGAGGGGTAAGATCTAATCCTGACTGAATCAGGGCGGCCATTTTGTACCAGGTTTCGAACATTTCCCTTCCGTAAATGCCTTTAATAAACAGCCCTTTGAAAATCACCTGATTCCAGTCGATCGCCATCTCAGTGGAGGGAATGCCCAGCATCGCAATCCGGCCTCCGTGATTCATGGCGTTGAGCATGCTGCGAAATGCGGACGGTGCACCTGACATCTCCAGTCCGACGTCAAACCCTTCCGTCATACCCAGTTCATCCATTACATTCTGCAAGCTTTGCTGACTGACGTTCACTGCCCGCGTTACGCCCATTTTACGCGCCAGTTCCAGACGGTATTCGTTCATATCTGTAATGACAACATGGCGGGCACCGACGTGTTTACAAATCGCAGCGGCCATGATGCCAATCGGGCCGGCACCGCTGATCAGCACATCTTCACCGACCAGATCAAACGACAATGCGGTATGCACAGCATTCCCGAAGGGATCAAAAATCGCAGCCAGATCATCGGAAATATTGTCCGGGATTTTAAACGCATTAAAAGCAGGCAATACCAGATATTCCGCAAAAGCACCCGGACGGTTTACCCCGACGCCCTGTGCATTGCGGCACAAATGTGTGCGTCCTCCGCGACAATTACGGCAATGTCCGCAGGTAATATGCCCCTCACCCGACACCCGGTCGCCGATACTGAAACCTTTAACTTCCTGGCCGATACCCACCACTTCGCCGACATATTCGTGTCCGACAACCATCGGCACGGGAATCGTTTTTTGTGACCACTCATCCCAGTTGTAGATATGCACATCGGTGCCACATATGGCCGTTTTACGGATTTTGATCAGCAAATCGTTGTGCCCTAATTCAGGTACCGGCGCATCCGTCATCCAGATGCCTTCTTCTCGTTTGAGTTTTGCTAAGGCTTTCATCGACATTCCTCAGGCGATCACGCCAAGTTTTTTGCCAATACGGGTGAAGGCTTCAACGGCCTTTTCGATCTGTTCCGTGCTGTGCGCCGCTGACATTTGAGTACGAATGCGCGCCTGTCCCTGAGGCACCACCGGATAAAAGAAACCGGTGACGTAAATCCCCTCCTGCTGCAAAAGCGATGCAAATTCCTGAGCCAGACGGGCCTCGCCCAGCATCACCGGGATAATCGCGTGATCGGCACCCGCCAGCGTGAAACCAGCGGCGGTCATTTTTTCACGGAACAGTCTGGCGTTGCTGAGCAAACGTTCACGAAGGTCGTTGCCTTCTTCGAGCATGGAAAGCACTTTAAGCGAGGCGGAGACAATCGACGGTGCCAGAGAATTAGAAAAGAGGTAAGGCCGCGAACGCTGGCGCAGCCAGTCGATCACTTCCTGACGCGCTGCGGTATAGCCGCCGGAAGCACCGCCCAGCGCTTTGCCGAGCGTGCCGGTGATAATATCCACACGCCCCATCACATCACAATATTCGTGCGTTCCCCGCCCTTCGGCTCCGACAAAACCAACCGCATGAGAATCATCGACCATTACCAGCGCGTCAAATCGTTCAGCCAGGTCGCACACGCCTTTCAGATTAGCAATCACACCATCCATCGAAAATACACCGTCGGTTGCCACCAGAATATGGCGGGCACCGTCGTCTTTTGCCTGCTGCAAACGGGTTTCCAGTTCAGCCATATTGTTGTTGGCATACCGGTAACGCCTGGCTTTGCATAACCGGACGCCGTCGATTATTGAGGCGTGATTCAGCGCATCCGAAATGATGGCGTCTTCTTCACCCAGTAATGTTTCGAATAACCCGCCGTTGGCATCAAAACAGGAGGAATAGAGGATGGCATCATCCATACCGAGAAAATCAGCCAGACGGTGTTCGAGCTCTTTGTGCGTATCTTGTGTACCACAGATAAAGCGGACCGAAGCCATGCCGAAACCGTGGCTGTCGAGACCAGCTTTTGCCGCGTCGATTAATGCAGGATGATTGGCCAGGCCAAGGTAGTTGTTAGCGCAAAAATTGATGACCGGATGGCCGCCAGCAACGGCGACTTCTGCCTGCTGGGGCGTGGTGAGAATGCGTTCTTCTTTAAACAGCCCTTCAACCCGAGCCTGATCCAGCTGATCTTCCAGCTGCCGATAAAACGAAACAGACATACAGTATTCTCCTGAAATGACTCATTCACGGAATACCTTACTAATCTGCATATGAAATAACGATGAAAGTGCTCACAATATCTTTGTTTTGCAGCATAGTTCACGCCTTACGCCCTGAAACATAAGAATCCCTGTTATAGGACACCTTCCCAATGTGAGCTTCATAATGAAGTGTTATGATATTACCCATTATACAGGCTGTGCATGGTGCGCAGTTCTTCAAATGATTAAAGGTGAATCCCATGATAATCGTCACTGGCGGCGCTGGTTTTATCGGCAGCAATATTATTAAATCGCTCAATGATATGGGATACCGCGATATTCTGGTGGTGGATAATCTGAAAGACGGCACCAAGTTCGTCAATCTGGTTGATCTGGATATTGCGGATTATTGCGACAAAGAAGATTTCATCGCCAGCATCGTCGCCGGCGACGATCTGGGTGATATCGACGCCATTTTCCATGAAGGCGCGTGCTCTTCCACGACCGAGTGGGACGGCAAATACATGATGGATAACAACTATCAGTACTCCAAAGATGTTCTGCATTATTGTCTGGATCGCAGTATTCCCTTCCTGTATGCCTCTTCCGCAGCAACCTATGGTAGTCAGAGCACCAGCTTTGTAGAAGATCGCCAATATGAGCAGCCGCTGAACGTCTACGGTTACTCTAAGTTCCTGTTTGACCAGTATGTACGCGAAATTCTGCCGCACGCTGAATCTCAAATCTGTGGTTTCCGCTATTTCAACGTTTACGGACCGCGTGAAGGCCATAAAGGCAGCATGGCGAGCGTAGCATTCCATCTGAATAATCAGATCAAAGCCGGGGAAAACCCAAAACTGTTCTCTGGCAGCGAAGGCTTCAAGCGCGATTTCATCTATGTAGGTGATGTGGCAGCCGTGAACCTGTGGTTCTGGCAAAACGGGGTTTCAGGCATTTTCAACTGCGGTACCGGCCGTTCGGAATCCTTCCAGGCTGTAGCAGACGCCGTTGTGGCGTACCACAATTCTGGCGATATCGAATACATTCCTTTCCCGGAAAAACTCAAGGGCCGCTACCAGTCTTTCACGCAGGCCGATATGACTGCCCTGCGTAACGCCGGTTATGACAAGCCCTTCAAAACAGTGGCTGAAGGTGTGACGGAATACATGAGCTGGCTTAACCGCACAGTTTAAGCCCTGCACCTTGAGGAATGGATTAACGGTATGAAAATACTGGTAATTGGGCCGTCATGGGTCGGTGACATGATGATGTCACAAAGTCTTTATCGCACCCTGAAAGCTGCGCACCCCGACGCTCAGATTGACGTGATGGCACCTGCATGGTGCCGTCCTTTACTTGATCGCATGCCGGAAGTGCATCAGGCGCTGGCAATGCCGCTGGGCCATGGAGCGCTGGAATTGGGCGAACGTCGTCGTCTGGGTATTTCACTGCGCAATGAGAAATATCAGCGCGCATACGTTCTGCCTAACTCGTTTAAATCGGCGCTGATACCTTTCTTTGCCCGTATTCCTCAGCGCACCGGCTGGCGTGGCGAAATGCGTTATGGCCTGCTCAATGATTTGCGGGTACTGGATAAACCCGCATTCCCACTGATGGTTCAGCGTTATGCCGCACTGGGCTATGATGCCCGGCAAATCAAAACTGCCGCTGATCTTCCGCAACCTGTTCTGTGGCCGAAATTAGCGGTCAGCAACGCAGAAGTCACTGCGGTTAAAACCGCCTTTTCTGTGGATAATACCCGCCCGCTGATAGGTTTCTGCCCTGGCGCGGAATTTGGCCCGGCAAAACGCTGGCCTCATTATCACTACGCGGTGCTGGCTGAAAAGCTGATCAGCGAAGGCTATCAGGTGGTGCTGTTTGGTTCCGCAAAAGATAACGCTGCAGGTGAACAAATCCGCCTGGCGCTGACAGAAAACGCACAGCCTTTCTGCCTCAATCTGGCGGGGAAAACCTCCCTGGATCAGGCGGTCGTGATGATTGCCGCCTGTCATGCGGTGGTCAGTAATGATTCAGGTCTTATGCATGTTGCCGCTGCTCTGGATAAACCGCTGGTGGCACTTTACGGGCCCAGCAGCCCGGACTTTACGCCACCACTCAGTCATCAGGCAAAAGTTATACGTCTTATCACCGGCTACCATAAAGTCCGTAAAGGCGATGCGGAAGAAGGCTATCACCAAAGTTTAATTGATATACAACCCGGGCAGGTTTACCAGGAACTCACCCAGTTGCTGAACGCAAGGAAGGAGCTTTAATGCGGGTTCTCATCGTCAAAACCTCGTCCATGGGCGACGTTCTGCATACTCTTCCGGCGTTAACGGATGCGATGCAGGCCATTCCTGGGATCCGCTTTGACTGGGTTGTGGAAGAAGGCTTTACCCAGATCCCTGGCTGGCATCCTGCCGTTGATCGCGTGATACCTGTCGCCATCCGCCGCTGGCGGAAAAACTGGTTCGGTTCTGAAACCCGGCATCAACGCTGCGATTTCAAACGCGAAGTTCAGTCTCAAACCTATGATGTCATCATCGATGCTCAGGGTCTGATGAAAAGTGCAGCACTGATCACCCGCGTCGCCAAAGGCGAAAAACACGGGCAAGATTGTAAAAGTGCCCGCGAGCCATTCGCCAGCTGGTTCTACAATCAACGCCATGAAATCGATAAAAAGCAGCATGCGGTAGAGCGTACCCGGGAGTTATTTGCGAAAAGCCTGGGTTATGAAAAGCCATCAGGCCAGGGGGATTACGCTATTGCGGCACGTTTCCTCTCCCATCTTCCTGCTGATACGCAGCCGTATCTGGTGTTTCTTCATGCCACCACCCGCGCAGATAAGCACTGGCCGGAAGAGCACTGGCGTGCGCTGATCAGCATGTTCGACGGGCAAAATATTTGCATCAAACTTCCATGGGGGGCAGACCATGAATATCAACGCGCATTGCGCCTGGCGGAAGGTTTTCCTTATGTCGAGGTGCTGCCTAAACTGAGCCTGGAAAAAGTTGCTGAGGTTTTAGCGGGGGCGAAAGCGGTCATTTCTGTTGATACCGGGCTGAGCCATCTGACCGCCGCGCTGGATCGTCCCAATATCACACTTTACGGACCGACCGATCCCGGCTTGATTGGCGGGTATGGAAAGAATCAGTTTATCCTCAAAGCCGATGACAACGCATTGAAAAACTTATCTGCAAAAAGTGTCTTTGAACGTCTGAGTGATCTGCTGGCGGCGAAAGAGGAAATGAACTGACCATGAGCTACGTGATTATTTTCATTTTGCTGTGGCCGTTCAAAATGCTGATGAAGCCTTTTCATCAGGGAAAGGGACGAAATCTGGTCATACAAACCGCCAAAATTGGTGACTTCGTCAATATTACGCCTTTACTAAAACACTTAAAAAAATCAGATGTTTTGCTCAGTAAAACGGTTATGCCTTTGGCTTCACATGATGCGACGATTGATTCTATTTATCTCATTGAAGATTATAAAAAATCTTTAGTCAGTAAAATTGGTCTCGCCTTTCACCTGCTTAACCGCTACGACAATGTTTATCTGCTACAACCTAACAGCGTTAATGCTTTCTATGCCGCCTTCTGTAACGCCAGGCATAAAGCTTTTCTGATTGCTTATACCCGCAAGTGGTATCACGGGATTTTTTATCAGACGGCAGACGTTGTTCGTTTACACCAGAAAACTAATTTCACGCTGGAAAGTTACCTGAAGCTGGCAGATCCCAGCCTCAGCGCAGACAGTTATACTAAACATGCCACCCTTCCTTTGTGGGTGCCTGAAAAAATCTTGCCGGAGCTGGCTGAAAACAAGCAGATCAAAATAGGTATCAGCATTTCGGCAGGCAATAAAGCGAAAACAATTCCAACGGCAGTGTGGATTAAAATCCTTAACGCCCTGAAGGATATTCCTTGTCAGTTTTATATTTTTGGCCCGGAGAATGAGCAGAAATACCTTGACCAGTTGCTGGGGAAACTCAGTCACCGCGAAAATATCACTAGCCTGATCGGTAAGCTAAAATTGCATGAAGTCCCTCATGCCATTTCTCGGATGGATATGTATATCGCCTCAGACTCCGGCAATGTATATATCGCTGATGCCATGAAGATACCGGTGGTCTGTTTAGCGGGGCCTTGTGACTTAGCCGAACAACATCCGACCTATGCGCCGCTCATCCTGACACCAGAAGATAAGCAACTCGCGCCTGAATCGTTCATTTTCTCAGCACCTTATCAATTCAGGCACAGCGCTGAAGAACTCTTTTCCCTCAGTGATGCACAACTGGAGAAAATACGTTCATTTGTTATAAGCAAAACAAGTCAGGTACAAAACTATGTCTGACCATGAATACCTGAGCTATCTCGAGCATAAAGAAGAGCTCGTAAACCATTTAGAGGATTCAGCCTTCCCTGTGGTTCATATCGCATTCGGAATAAATAATGCGTATGCCCGTGGTATGGGGATCACTGTCTTTTCTGTTCTGAAAAACAATCCTGACTTAGCTTTTCATATTCATATATTTGGCAGTGCGCTCGATGACAAATCAAAAGACCGGCTGCTCGAGCTGGCAGTAAACCAACCGCTGGCCATAACCTGTTACGTATTCAAAGAGTCTGCGTTCACGGATTTGCCGCTGATGGGCCGCTATCCGCAGGCTATTTATTACCGTTTGTTTACTCCTTATATCCTTTCTGATGTCACCTCAAAATTACTCTATCTTGACGCGGACACATTATGTTTAGGCAGTTATAAGGAGCTGAACGAGATGGATATCAGCGCCTGTACACTGGCGGCTGTCAATGATACGCGGCGGGCCAGAAATAAACTTTGTTCACAGTTAAGCCTGACAAAGGGTAACTACTTTAACTCAGGATTTTTATACATCAACATCCCTCAGTGGATCGAAAAAAATACCACTGAGCGGATCATCCAGGCGCTTTCCTGTCAGGGAAATGAATTTAAATTCCCTGATCAGGATGCACTTAATATTGTCCTTGAACATGAAGTTTTACTACTTCCCAAAAAGTACAATTTCGTGTGTGATATTATTTTAAATAAAGTAGGGAACAAAGTTGATATTCCTAAAGATACCATCCTGATTCATTACACAGGTAAATGTAAACCCTGGCATCTTTGGGGAATGGGAGAACTGGCTGATATTTATGATCACTATTATGCTCAATCTCCATGGCAAGCAGTTCCACATGATGTGCCTGTTTCCTACAAAGAAATGAAACGTTATGCGCAAGCGCTCTGGTATAAGGGTCGCTACCTGACCAGTTTGTGCTGGATGTCCAAGTATATGAACAAGAAGATTTTCAGGAAAAGTCCTTTATGATCAACGTGCTAATTGATAATATAAAGAAATCGTCTCTGGACGATAAACTGGCATCAGTATTTTTTTTATTTATTACTATCTCTATTTCTTTC
>NZ_JAFMOS010000447.1 GCF_019049755.1 Rahnella perminowiae | reverse complement strand
CATTTTGACTGACTTTGCGTGTTTTGGAAGGTGAAAAATCACGGCATGCTCGTAGCCGAGCATGCCGTGATATGCGCCTTGCGCCTGGCTTTTTGCATGTTATCATCAGCCAAAGGCAAGGCATGAAAATGTCTATACGAAAACGTCCAAACGATGAGATATGCCAAAATGACCGATAAACTGACTTCCCTACGCCAAATGACTCAGGTTGTAGCTGACACCGGAGATATCGCGGCAATGAAGTTGTACCAGCCGCAGGATGCGACCACTAACCCGTCTCTGATCCTCAGCGCTGCCCAAATCCCTGAATACCGTAAACTGATCGACGAAGCTATCGCCTGGGCACGTGACCAGAGCAGCGATCATGACCAGCAGATTACTGATGCCGCTGACAAACTGGCAGTGAACATCGGTCTGGAAATCCTGAAACTGGTCCCGGGCCGTATTTCAACAGAAGTTGATGCACGTCTGTCATACGATACTGATGCAAGCGTGGCCAAAGCCAAACGCCTGATCAAACTCTACAATGATGCGGGTATCAGCAATGACCGTATCCTGATCAAACTGGCTTCGACCTGGCAGGGCATCCGCGCTGCTGAGAAACTGGAAAAAGAAGGCATCAACTGTAACCTGACGCTGCTGTTCTCCTTCGCTCAGGCGCGTGCTTGTGCTGAAGCGGGGGTCTTCCTGATTTCTCCGTTCGTTGGCCGTATCCTTGACTGGTACAAAGCCAACGGTGACAAAAAAGAGTTCGCACCGCATGAAGATCCGGGCGTCGTGTCGGTGACCGAAATCTACGAATACTACAAACAACACGGCTATGAAACTGTCGTGATGGGGGCAAGCTTCCGTAACATTGGCGAAATCATTGAACTGGCAGGCTGTGACCGCCTGACCATCGCCCCTACGCTGCTGAAAGAACTGGCAGAAAGCGAAGGCCCGCTGGAGCGCAAACTGTCCTTCTCCGGTGAAACCAAGCCACGCCCTGCACCACTGACTGAATCTCAGTTCTACTGGGAGCATAACCAGGATCCAATGGCGATCGACAAACTGGCTGACGGTATCCGTAAGTTTGCAGTCGATCAGGGTAAACTGGAAAAAATGATTTCTGATTTGCTGTAATCAGCGCTCTGTTTCAGCATCAAGCGGCTAATCAGCCGCTTTTTTTATGGCTGTGATAAAACCACCGGCCGGTTACCGATATACTGAGTGCTGTGACTACGAAGAAAAATGCTGTGGAGAAATAGCATGGATACATTACGAATTGGTCTGGTATCAGTATCGGACCGCGCATCGAGCGGCGTTTATCAGGACAAAGGAATTCCGGCGCTGGAAGAATGGCTGCAAAAAGCGCTGATTACGCCCTTTAAGCTGGAAAAAAAACTGATCCCTGACGAGCAGCCGCTGATTGAACAGGCGATTAGCGAACTGGTCGATGAAAGCGGTTGTCATCTGGTACTGACTACCGGGGGAACCGGGCCTGCGCGTCGTGATGTCACGCCGGATGCCACCCTGGCTGTGGCCGACCGGGAAATGCCCGGCTTTGGCGAACAGATGCGCCAGATCAGCCTGCACTTCGTGCCGACGGCGATTTTATCGCGTCAGGTTGGGGTGATTCGCAAACAGGCGTTGATCCTGAATTTACCCGGCCAGCCGAAATCCATTCAGGAAACGCTGGAAGGGCTGAAGGATGCGGACGGTAAAGTGATAGTTTCCGGCATTTTTGCCAGCGTGCCTTATTGTATCCAGTTACTCGACGGGCCCTATATTGAAACCCATGATGAGGTGGTAGCAGCTTTCCGTCCGAAAAGTGCCCGCCGCGATACAAAAAACTGAATACCCGTTCCTTTTTGAAATTTAGCGATGTTAAGCGTCAGACACGACTGGTGTGAAAAATATTTGCCGATATAGTAATAATTACTTTACAAAAGGTGGCAAAAACCTTTCCATTTTTTCACTCTGGTGTCTGACGGTATCCTATGCAACACGCACAATCGCGCCGGTTGAACCGGCAGGACTTCAAAACGCTTTCCCTCGCTGCACTGGGCGGCGCCCTGGAATTTTACGACTTTATCATTTTTGTCTTCTTCGCTGCGGTGATAGGCGATCTCTTCTTCCCGGCCAATATGCCCGACTGGCTCCGTCAGGTTCAGACCTTTGGTATTTTTGCTGCCGGTTATCTGGCGCGTCCGCTGGGCGGCATTATCATGGCACACTTCGGGGATTTGGTCGGCCGTAAGCGCATGTTCAGTCTGAGCATTTTGCTGATGGCATTACCCACTCTGGCGATGGGGATGTTGCCAACATACGCCTCGATTGGCATGGCGGCTCCGCTGTTACTGTTGCTGATGCGCCTGTTACAAGGGGCAGCAATTGGCGGCGAAGTGCCGGGAGCATGGGTATTTGTCGCCGAACATGTACCGCGTAACCGCATCGGTTTCGCTTGCGGCACTCTCACAGCCGGTTTAACGCTGGGGATCCTGCTGGGTTCTCTGGTGGCAACTTTACTGAACACCAGCATGACACCAGCCGCCATCAGTCAGTACGGCTGGCGTATTCCGTTCTTCATAGGCGGAGTTTTTGGTCTGATCGCGATGTATCTGCGCCGTTGGTTACAGGAAACGCCTGTCTTCATTGAAATGAAAACGCGTAAGGCGCTGGCGGAAGAACTACCCTTGAAAGCCGTCATTGCCAATCACAAAAAAGAAATCGTGGTATCAATGCTGATGACCTGGCTGTTATCAGCGGGCATCGTGGTGGTGATCCTGATGACCCCCACCTGGTTGCAGAAGCAGTTCGGTATTCCGGCGGCAGCGGCATTACAGGCAAATTGTCTGGCCACCGTGGCGCTGATGTTCGGGTGCATTATTTCGGGCAGCATTGTTGATCGCCTCGGAGCCAGCAAAACCTTTATCTTCGGCAGCCTGTTCCTCGGGATTTGCAGCGCTGCTTTTTATCACATGGTCGCGGCAGACGCCTCAGTGCTGATGGGCATGTATGCGCTGGCAGGGCTAAGCGTGGGCGTAGTTGGCGCCGTACCTTACGTGATGGTGCGGGCGTTTCCGGCGGAAGTCCGTTTTACCGGCATCTCTTTTTCATACAATGTGGCCTACGCGATTTTCGGTGGTCTGACGCCCGTCTTTGTCACATTGTTCATGCGCCTGACACCGATGGCTCCCGCCTGGTATGTGCTGGCTTTGTCGGCGATTGGCTTGCTGACCGGTCTTTATCTCAGCCGTGATTTGGACAGCGAAACGACCCGCACAGCGAAATTTTCCGAGGGTGCCGCTTCCGGCCAGTGATTGGATTTTATGTCTAAAAAGCCCTGCTGCAATGCAGGGCTTTTTGCGCGTGGCTGAGGGCACTTATGCCACAACAGCGTCAACTTGCGGAGCGTGGTTTTTTGGCTCACCGACTGGCAAAACAGTACGGCCATATTGCTCGTTCAGCACTTCGGCCATCGCCAGGTAAATCGCGCTGGCGCCGCAGAAGATGCCTTCAAAGCCAGCAAAATGCAGAACAGCAGCATTCCCGGTCATATTTCCATAGCAAAGCAGGGCGAACAAAATCGTCAGACTGCCAAAAACAACCTGTATACCGCGGTTTGCTTTCAGGGTGCCAAAAAACATGAATAAGGTGAACACACCCCAGATGCCGAGATAAGCACCGAGGAAAGCTTCGCTACTGGCATCGGCCATGCCCATGCGCGGTAGCATTAAGATGCCGACCAGGCTTAACCAGAACGCGCCATAAGAAGTGAATGCGGTGGTACCGAACGTATTCCCTTTTTTAAATTCCATCATCCCGGCAAGAATTTGAATCAAACCACCATAAAAAATCCCCATACTGACAATGACTGCGGTCAGAGGGAAAAAACCTGCGTTGTGTAAATTTAATAAGATTGTGGTCATACCAAATCCCATCAGCCCGAGCGGGCCTGGATTTGCCAACGTTTTGCTGTGCATAGATCCTCTGTATCGGAATTATTATTAATTGATAATCGGGGGAAGAAACGCTTGGGAAATGGGCAAAAAACCCACATATCGTAGAAGCGCGCGGCATCATAAGGAGGGTTGCGTCAGCAAACATTGATCTGGCGTAACAGCAATTGAAGATTTTTTTTCACTTTGCCCCTTGATGCTGAGCGGCATGGCCCCATCTTATTCCCAACCGCAGTTGTTACCGTCGGGAAATCCGTTAAATGGGGCTGTTGAAATCGTAAAGATCGGCCACATATACAGTAGCAACCTGAACGAATATGAATTTAAGTGGAGACGTTTTAGATGGGTAAAATTATTGGGATCGACCTGGGCACCACCAACTCTTGTGTAGCTATCATGGATGGCACGACTGCTCGTGTACTGGAGAATGCTGAAGGCGACCGCACCACTCCTTCCATCATCGCTTATGCGGCAGATGGCGAGACTCTGGTAGGTTCTCCGGCTAAACGTCAGGCTGTGACTAACCCGCAGAATACCTTGTTTGCGATCAAGCGCCTGATTGGCCGTCGCTTCCAGGATGAAGAAGTACAACGTGATAAAGGCATCATGCCTTACCAGATCGTAAGCGCTGACAATGGCGATGCGTGGATCGACGTTAAAGGTCAAAGAATCGCACCGCCGCAGATCTCTGCCGAAGTGTTGAAGAAAATGAAGAAAACCGCTGAAGATTATCTGGGCGAACCGGTAACTGAAGCTGTTATCACCGTACCTGCTTACTTCAACGATGCTCAGCGTCAGGCAACGAAAGACGCTGGCCGTATCGCAGGTCTGGAAGTCAAACGTATCATCAACGAACCGACTGCTGCAGCACTGGCGTATGGTCTGGATCGCGAAATCGGCAACCGTACTATCGCGGTATATGACCTGGGTGGTGGTACTTTCGATATCTCTATTATCGAAATTGATGAAGTTGACGGTGAAAAAACCTTTGAAGTACTGGCGACCAACGGTGACACTCACCTTGGTGGTGAAGACTTCGATAGCCGTATGATCAACTATCTGGTTGAAGAATTTAAGAAAGAGCAAGGCATGGATCTGCGTAACGATCCACTGGCGATGCAACGTCTGAAAGAAGCCGCTGAAAAAGCGAAGATTGAATTGTCTTCTGCTCAGCAAACTGACGTGAACCTGCCGTACATCACTGCTGATGCGACAGGTCCTAAACACATGAACATCAAAGTGACCCGTGCAAAACTGGAATCTTTGGTAGAAGACCTGGTTAACCGTTCTATCGAACCACTGAAAGTGGCGCTGAAAGACGCAGGTCTGTCAGTTTCTGATATTCAGGACGTTATCCTGGTGGGTGGTCAGACCCGTATGCCAATGGTTCAGAAGAAAGTTGCAGATTTCTTCGGTAAAGAACCACGTAAAGACGTGAACCCGGACGAAGCTGTGGCAATCGGTGCAGCGGTTCAGGGTGGTGTATTGGCAGGTGATGTGAAAGATGTTCTGCTGCTGGATGTAACGCCGTTGTCTCTGGGTATCGAGACCATGGGCAGCGTGATGACTCCGCTTATTACCAAAAACACCACTATCCCGACTAAACACAGCCAGGTGTTCTCTACTGCGGAAGACAACCAGTCTGCAGTCACCATCCATGTGTTGCAGGGTGAACGTAAGCGTGCAAGTGATAACAAATCTCTGGGTCAATTCAACCTGGACGGTATTCAGGCAGCACCACGCGGTCAGGCTCAGATCGAAGTCACCTTCGACCTTGATGCCGACGGTATCCTGCATGTGTCTGCGAAAGACAAAAATACCGGCCGTGAGCAGAAGATCACCATCAAGGCATCTTCTGGTCTGAGCGAAGAAGAAATCCAGAAAATGGTTAATGATGCTGAAGCCAATGCCGAATCTGACCGTAAGTTTGAAGAACTGGTTCAGACCCGCAACCAGGCGGATCATCTGATCCACGGTACCCGTAAGCAACTGGAAGAAGCGGGCGACAAACTGCCAGCTGAAGACAAAACTGCCGTAGAAGAAGCCCTGAAAGCACTGGAAGTGTCTGCTAAAGGTGAAGATAAGGCTGATATCGAAGCGAAAATCCAGGCGCTGGTACAGGTTTCCGGCAAACTGATGGAAATGGCTCAGCAGCAAGGCCAGGCAGAAGGCGGCGACACCAGCGCGCAGAAAGATGATGACGTTGTTGACGCTGAATTCGAAGAAGTTAAAGACAAAAAATAATCGCCCTTAAGCGGGCACAGTAAGAAGCTTTACTGATAACCAGCACGGGCGTCGAGGAAACTCTACGCCCGTGCACGCATGTTGAGGGTAGGTTAAAGCATGGCGAAGCAAGATTATTACGAGATTTTAGGCGTATCCAAAACAGCGGATGAGCGTGAAATCAAAAAGGCTTATAAGCGTCTGGCGATGAAACATCACCCTGACCGTAATCAGGGCGATAAAGAATCGGAAAGTAAATTCAAAGAAATTAAAGAAGCTTATGAAATTCTGACCGATGCGCAAAAGCGTGCGGCCTATGACCAGTACGGTCATGCAGCCTTTGAGCAAGGTGGCATGGGCGGTGGTGGCGGTGGCTACGGCGGCGGTGCAGATTTCAGCGACATCTTTGGTGACGTCTTTGGCGACATCTTTGGCGGCGGTCGCCGTCAGCGTGCCAGCCGGGGTTCAGACCTGCGTTACAACATGGATCTGACTCTGGAAGAGGCCGTTCGTGGTGTCACCAAAGAAATCCGCATCCCGACACTGGATGAATGTGACGTTTGTCACGGCAGCGGCGCGAAAGCGGGTAGCTCTCCGGCCACCTGTCCGACCTGTCATGGTGCAGGCCAGGTTCAGATGCGTCAGGGCTTCTTCACAGTTCAGCAAGCGTGTCCGACCTGTCAGGGTCGCGGTAAAGTGATTAAAGATCCGTGCACAAAATGTCACGGACATGGTCGCGTAGAACGTTCAAAAACGCTGTCAGTGAAAATTCCTGCGGGTGTGGATACGGGCGACCGTATTCGTCTGGAAGGTGAAGGCGAAGCCGGTGAGCATGGTGCTCCGTCAGGGGACCTGTACGTCCAAGTTCAGGTTAAAGCGCACAAAATCTTTGAGCGCGAAGGTAATAACCTGTACTGCGAAGTACCAATCAACTTCGCCATGGCGGCACTGGGTGGCGAAATTGAAGTGCCAACGCTTGATGGTCGCGTGAGCCTGAAAATCCCGGCTGAAACGCAAACGGGGAAAATGTTCCGTATGCGCGGACGCGGCGTAAAATCTGTCCGTGGTGGTGCTCAGGGCGACCTGATGTGCCGTGTGGTCGTAGAAACTCCGGTCAGTCTGAACGAGAAGCAGAAGCAGTTGCTGCGGGATCTGGAAGAAAGTTTTGGCGGTGTTTCGGGTGAAAAAAACAGCCCGCGCTCCAAAAGCTTCCTCGACGGCGTGAAAAAGTTTTTTGATGATCTGACCCGCTAACCATTCGCTGGATACAGCGATGCAGAGCCAGACAACATCCCCGGCAGCGGTTAACGCGCCGGGGATTTTTTATGCATTCTGATGTAAAAAGGGAAATCCAATGCCTCGTAAAAAACGAGCTATAATGCAGAAATAATCGACTTTTTGCGAAGTGATTGTTTGCGTACAATTCAGACATTCCATTGTGGTAAGCATTTTCTTGCCACGTTTTTTCTACAGGAGAATCAGGATGTCGAATATTATTCGTCAGTTTTTACGGATGGAAGCCGCCGGTGGTGTGGTGTTAATCATTGCAGCCATCGTGGCATTAATCATGGCGAACAGCCCGTTGCAGGGAGTTTATCAGGCGTTTCTCGATGTTCCCGTCACCTTACGTTTTTCCGAACTTCTGATCGACAAGCCACTTTTGCTGTGGATTAACGATGGTCTGATGGCGGTTTTCTTTCTGATGATTGGTCTGGAAGTAAAGCGGGAGATGTGTGAAGGTGCGCTGGCCAATCGCCAGCAGGCGATGTTTCCTGCCATTGCTGCGCTCGGTGGTATGGTTGTTCCGGCATTAATCTATTTACTGTTTAACGGCGGCGATGAAATCGCCCGTCAGGGGTGGGCTATTCCGGCAGCAACGGACATTGCGTTTGCGCTGGGTGTAATGGCGCTGCTGGGCTCGCGTGTACCAACCGGGTTAAAAGTATTCCTGCTGGCTCTGGCGATTATTGATGACCTGGGTGCCATTGTGATCATTGCTCTGTTTTATAGCCATGATGTGTCGATGATGGCGCTGGGTTTATCGGCGGTCTGCATCGCGGCCCTGGCTTTCCTGAACTGGCGCGGAGTAACAAAGCTGACGCCTTACCTGCTGATTGGTGCCGTATTCTGGGTCTGTGTGCTGAAATCAGGGATTCACGCGACACTGGCGGGTGTCATCCTTGGTTTCTTAATTCCGTTAAGGACCAAAGACAATAAAAAATCACCGGCACGCCGTCTGGAACATGGGATCCATCCTTATGTTTCATGGTTTATTTTGCCGATGTTTGCGTTCGCCAATGCCGGTATCTCATTGCAGGGCGTGACGGTCGCGGGTTCATTCTCAACA
Organism: Rahnella perminowiae; assembly: GCF_019049755.1. Taxonomy (GTDB): domain Bacteria; phylum Pseudomonadota; class Gammaproteobacteria; order Enterobacterales; family Enterobacteriaceae; genus Rahnella; species Rahnella perminowiae. The sequence goes on along the minus strand of NZ_JAFMOS010000447.1, from coordinate 1,167 downwards.
TTACCCATGGGTATTGCTGCCGGGCTTGTGCTCGGTAAGCCGCTGGGTATTATGCTGTTCGGGGGGATCGCGTTGAAATCAGGAATGACACGTCTGTCATCCGGCATAACCTTTAGTCAGATTGCGGCAGTTTCCGTGCTGTGTGGCATCGGTTTCACTATGTCGATTTTCATCGGTTCTCTGGCTTTTGCAACGCTTGAACCCGCGCTGCTGACATATGCAAAAATGGGTATACTGATGGGTTCAGTCGCATCAGCGGTTCTGGGATACCTGCTCCTGAGCCGGGCCTTACCGAAGAAACGTACAGCATAATGCTGACTTTATACTTCAGGAAAGGGTGAAACCATGCCTCATATTAATTACAACCATTTGTATTATTTCTGGCACGTATGCAAATCAGGTTCAGTTGTAGGAGCTGCGGAAGCATTACATCTTACTCCGCAAACCATCACCGGACAGATTAAGTCTCTGGAAGAAAGGTTGGATGGCAAACTCTTCAAACGGCTGGGGCGGGGGCTGGTGCCTTCTGAACTGGGGCAACTGATTTACCGCTATGCCGATAAGATGTTCACTCTCAGTCAGGAAATGCTGGATATTGTGAATTACCGCAAAGAGGCGAGCCTGCTATTTGATGTAGGTGTGGCGGATGCGTTATCCAAACGACTGGTCAGCCGTGTGCTGGAAGCTGCGGTGCCGCCGGACAACGCACAAATTCACCTGCGCTGTTTTGAATCGACTCACGAAATGCTGCTTGAACAGCTGAGTCAGCATAAACTGGACATGATTTTGTCAGATTGCCCGGTGGATTCTACCCAGCAGGAAGGGTTGTTTTCGGTCAAACTGGGTGAAAGTCCGATCAGCTTCTTTTGTTGTAATCCGCCGTCAGGCATGGATTTTCCGGATTGCCTGGAGCATCGTCCATTACTCATCCCCGGCCGGCGTTCGATGCTGGGACGTAAGTTGCTTAACTGGTTTAATACGCAGGGGTTGAAGGTCAATATTCTTGGTGAGTTTGACGATGCCGCGCTGATGAAAGCGTTTGGAATGAACAACGATGCGATATTTGTCGCTCCGGCCGTTTATTCATCAACTGAATTTCAGGATGAGAAAATCGAGGAAGTCGGGCGCGTCGAAGGAATTATGGAAGAGTATTACGTGATTTTTGCC